>PMZB01000128.1 GCA_003170575.1 Chlamydiia bacterium
TTATTCCTGTACGATCCCTAAATGAGGGCTGAAAATATGGGGGTAAGATGGCTTATCAGCATAAGCGTATTTTGGTAAAGCTTTCTGGAGAGCTTTTGCGAACCTCCCCAGAGGAAACGCTTTCAGGAGCAGCTGTTCAGGAAGTGGCTGAAAGTTTAGCTCTTTTACAAAAAGATGGCATAGAGTTTGGACTCGTGATTGGCGCAGGAAACCTTTTCCGCGGACTCAAGAGCGAAAAGATGGGATTTGACCGTGTTATCGGGGATCAGATAGGGATGCTGGGCACAGTGATGAATGCTATGGCAGTAAAAGAAGCGCTTGCTGGAGTAGGTGTCAAGGCCCATGTGATGGCTCCGCAACATATTTCCTCGCTTGTGATGCCGCTAAACCAGCAGCTCGCTCGAAGTTTTATCCAACAACATGAGCCTGTGCTCTTTGCAGGAGGCACTGGCAATCCTTTTTTCACAACTGACTCAGCTGCAACTTTGAGGGCTCTTGAGATCAATGCCTCGCTGCTTGTGAAGGCAACTAAGGTGAAAGGTGTGTATTCGGCAGATCCTCTTACGGACCCCAAAGCCGTGCGATATGAGAAATTGACTTTTGATGAGGCGCTGCAGAAGAAATTGCGAGTCATGGACCAGACAGCAGTTGCATTAGCTAGGGAATATGGAGTATCTATATTTGTTTACAAGTTTGGAGAGCCGCGTTCCATCCTTGAGGCGATGGGAACGGCTGGCGCAGGAACGTATATTGTCCCATAAAGGAGAAACAGACATGGAAGAACAAAAAGTAATGGATCAACTTAAAACAGGTATGGCTGGCGCGGTTGAACACTTAAAACAAGAGTTGCGTGGTATTCGCGCTGGGAGAGCCAACCCTGCTATCATTGAGATAGTTTCGGTCGAAGTATATGGTTCGCAGATGCGCATCAAAGAGTTGGGCACGATTTCAACACCAGAGCCGCGCCAGCTGCTTATCACCCCGTTTGATGTGAACAATGCGGGGCCTATCTCAAAAGCAATAGAAAAAGCCAATCTAGGTGTACGTGTCGCATTGGAAGGAAAACTTGTTCGAATCTTTTTTCCTGAACTTGATGAAGCCAGGCGTAAAGACCTTGTCAAACAAGTTCATGAAAAAAAAGAAAAATGCAAAGGTGCAGCACGCAATGTTCGTCAAGATGCAAACAAGAAGATTAAGGATCTAAAGGGTTCTGGAGTATCTGAAGACGACATAAAGCGATTGGAAAAGGAAATTCAGCAGCTCACAGATAAAACATGTAAAGAGGCAGACGACCTTTCCGCAACAAAAGAAAAAGAGATCATGACGATTTAACATCATTGCGAAAAAGGGAAAAGAGGCTTTATAGTGGGTGGCCCATAAAGCATGGCCCCATCGTCTAGTCCGGTCTAGGACACCAGATTTTCATTCTGATAACGTGGGTTCGAATCCCGCTGGGGTCATTTTTTTGGGTCTTTAGCTCAGCGGTTAGAGCACCTCACTTTTAATGAGGGGGTCGATGGTTCGAATCCATCAAGACTCAATATGCGTTCGTTCCGGCAGAAAGTTTTCTTAAGTTATATCGTTCTTCTCCTCCTCTTCTTGGGGTTGATGGTTCCTTTTGTCACAAATTCTGTGCAGCAGATAGTGTTTCACTCGATGAGTGAATGCGCTGATGAGCTTATAGCGGATTTAAGTAAGGCAAAAGATGAGGAAGAGCTGATCCAGATCCTTAAGGACCATAAGGCTCATTTATTTTATCGTGTAGGGATTCTGGACAACCAGCGAAGGCTTTTGTACGATTCCCATACCAAACGCCTTACTGGAACGCCTTTGTTTCCGTTACGATTTGTTACTCACCCTGAAATTGAAGCGGCCCTTAGATACGGTGTGGGATATGCTGAGGAGTATTCTCATCTTCTCGGTCAAAAGCTGATCTATGTGGCAAAGCGATTTGAGTTTCGCGGCCAGCCCCATGTCATTCGACTGGCATTTCCTTACCAGTTCATTGAAGAGCTGCGAGGGATGTTTACTGGGGGAGTGCTCCTTTTTGGGGCGCTTGTCTTAGTCTTATTTTCCGTAGTGGCTGCTTTTGTCTTGAACCACCTCTCATCCCCCATCAGAGAAATCATCCAGGTAATTCACAAGTATCAAGAAGGCAACCTGGAGACATTACCTAATATCCAGTTGAAAACCGGGCCAAAAGATGATTTTACGCACCTAGCCAATACAATAAACTCCCTTTCCCAGCAGGTGCGGGAAGAGATTGAATCTGTACGCAGAGAAAGAAATGAGCGAGAGGCCATTTTAGAGTCGCTCACAGATGGGGTAATCGCTGTTGATAGCGCCCTGACAGTATCCTACGCCAACAATACTGCCTTAAAATATCTTGGAGCAACTTCGCAGATTATTGGACATACATTTCCTGAAACCCTTTCGCCAGAGTGTTTTAGACTGCTTGAAAAATGCTGTCAAAAGAAACAGTTAGTGGTTGATGAACTGGAGGTGAAAAGAGAAAGGCTGCATTTAAATATTCTTGCAACGCCTCGCCAATGTGAGGGAGGGGCTCTTCTTGTTTTCCATGATAAGACGCAGCAGTATAGGATGCTTGAGATGCGAAAGGCGTTTATTGCCAATGCCTCACATGAGCTTAAAACCCCCATCACAGTAATCCGTGGGTTTGCTGAGACGCTTTATGATCATACAGACCTTCCGCAAGAGACAATTAGCCAGATAACAGGGCGGATCATGGATAACTGTAAGAAAATGACCCTGATCATCAAAAACCTTCTCACTATTGCTGATATCGAAAACTTACCCTCCTACCGCATGGTTTCTTGCTCATTTGTGGACCTTGTCACGGGGTGCATGAAGACAACTGAAAGTATTTGGACAGATGTGCAGATTGAACTTATCCGAGAGGAGCAGGATCCTTTTACTGTCGACGTAGATAGCGGCCTTATGGAGGTTGCTGTGACCAACCTTTTAGATAATGCGGCAAAATATTCGGAAGGGCCGGCTTCTATTCAGCTTCGGCTTGGACGCAGACAAGGGTATGTTGCTTTGGAGATTGAGGATCATGGGATAGGAATTCCCCACAATGAGGTTGAGAACATATTTCAACGATTTTATCGGGTTAACAAAGCTAAAGCAGGAAAAACCACTGGTTCTGGCCTTGGCCTTTCTATTGTAGAAACCATTGTGCACAAACACTTGGGAAAGATTGAGGTGAGCTCAGAAGTGGGCAAAGGATCTAAGTTCACAATCTTAATTCCTGAGAATCTGCAGAATCTGTTGCAAGCGAGAGAACAATAGCTACTTATTACTCTCAGGCATTAGCGGGGACTCACTTGTATGCAAATTGGTCTCGCAAGCTGAAGGGGAGCTTGATTGCTGGCTAGAAGAGGAAGAATCTTGTGCGGTAAGAGTTTCCTCTTGAACAAAAGTTATTTCTCTCTCGTCTCCAAGCGGCGAACTGGGTTTTTGAGGAGGGAAAATAGTGAGCGTCTTGCTTCGAGATTCTCTTTCAGGCCTGTGAGCAAAGAAAAGTGAAACTTGTGTGTTTTCTCTTTCTCGAATCATCTTTTGTGTCATTTTTTGGAAGCAATATTGTGTATACTGTGGAACTGTGAGTTTGCCTGCTGTGGTGCTGGGTTTTGTTTCTTTTATTGGCAGCGCCTTTGCGGGACTTTGGCTAGGGTGTTCCTCTAGAGAAGGAGGTTCATCCCCAAGCTCAGGTAATATTGCTGGGGGCTGATCAACCTGTTCCGTGGGATCGATATCCTGGTCAGAACTGAGTGTTAGACCCAGCCAGGAATCCCAAGGTGATAAGGAATTTGAATTAACTGCAGTGCTCATAATAATACTTTAAGTCCTTTTAGGTTTTGCGTTAAAAATTG
>PMZB01000046.1 GCA_003170575.1 Chlamydiia bacterium
TCTTGAACTAAGATGTGTATATAAATTTTGCTGGAGCAGTTCTCCTTGCCTGGCTTATGCTATACACATCAACAAACAAAGGACAGGTATGACAAGTCCAGAAAATATTCTTCCTCCCTTGGATGCTGCGCTTAAAGTACATATTGCTAAGATGGCAACGGCTATTCGCGTTCTTTCTATGGATGCTGTGCAAAAAGCTAATTCAGGGCATCCTGGATTGCCTCTTGGATGTGCAGAGCTTGGGGCATACCTTTATTGCCATCTGCTGAAACATAACCCAAAATCACCTGCCTGGATAAATCGAGACCGAATGATTCTTTCAGCGGGCCATGGATCCATGTGGCTTTATTCATGCATGCACCTTTCTGGATTTGGGCTTACTCTTGAGGACATTCAACACTTCCGCCAGATGAATTCTAAAACACCAGGCCATCCAGAATCCTTCATTACCCCGGGCGTTGAGACGACAACTGGCCCATTAGGGCAAGGGTTTGGAAATGCAGTGGGAACAGCGCTAGGACTCAAAATTCTGGCAAAAAAATTCAATACAGATGAGTTTGCTCTTTTTAATTCCCATGTGTATGCGCTCGCAGGCGATGGATGCATGATGGAAGGCGTCACAGCTGAGGCCGCATCTTTCGCAGGCCACCTTGCCCTGGACAATCTGGTTGTATTCTATGATGCGAATGATGTCACACTTGACGGACCGCTGGGAGAAAGCTGTTCAGAGGATACTAGAGGCCGATATCGCGCATATGGATGGGATGTCTACGAAGTAAATGGCCATGATGTTGACCAAATTGATCGAGCAGTTCGGCAAGCAATACACCATCAAAAAAAGCCCGTCCTTATTATTATGAAAACCCTTATCGGTAAGGGCGCCCCTACAAAAGCAGGCTCACACATAGCTCATGGTGCGCCTCTTGGCGAAGAGGAAATCAGGCTTGCGAAAGAACTATTGGGAGTGCCAAATGAGGAATTTTACGTACCGCGATCCGTTTATGACTTTTTCCGAGAAAAACTCGTGCTGGATGCTCAAATTGAAAATGAGTGGAAAAAGCTCTTTGAAAATTGGTCTAGAACCTTTCCGGAAAAACGAGCTGAGTTTGATACTATGCTCCAAGGCAAGCTCCCCTCCGATCTTGAACAAAGGCTTGTTTCACTACAAACAAAACCTTCTATCTCTGGCCGCAAAGCATCTCAAGATGTTCTGAACTACTTAGCTGAAATTATCCCTCAACTCTACACTGGCTCAGCTGATCTTTCTTCCTCAGATATGATTGTTCTCAAAAAATATCCTTTTATTTCAAAAGATCACATGGGAGGTCGAAATATCAAATTTGGCGTCAGAGAGTTTGGCATGGCAACCGAAGCCACAGGCCTTGTGCAAACACGCATGATTCAACCAGTTATCGGTACATTTTTGACCTTCTCTGATTACATGAAAAATGCTATTCGCCTTGCAGCTCTTATGAAAGAAAAAGTCATTTATCAGTTTACTCACGACTCAATTTTCGTGGGCGAAGATGGCCCGACACATCAGCCTGTTGAGCAACTCGCAGGTTTGCGAGCCATACCTCAGCTTCACGTGATTCGTCCCTCAGGCAGTCATGAAGTCAAAATGGCGTGGATCGCAGCGTTAACCTATCAAGGGCCCACAGCTCTTATTTTATCCCGTCAAAATGTGCGAGACATTCCAGAAACCATTCTTCCTTATGCTGAAGGGCTAGGCCGGGGAGCCTATATTGTGCGCAAAGAAAAAGAAAAAGCAACTCACACTATTGTTGCAACAGGATCTGAGCTTCCTCTTGCCATGGACGTTGCAGACGCTCTTGAGAAGATTGGAAAATCCCCTAGAGTTGTGTCCATGCCCTGCTTTGACTTGTTTGAGATGCAGCCAGAAAGCTATAAACAATCGGTGTTTGGCAAAGATACTGGAAAAAGAATCTCCATAGAAGCTGCTTCCGAGTTCGGGTGGCATAAATATATTGGATCAGACGGCCTGGCAATATCCGTTGAAACATTCGGCGCATCCGCTCCAGCAAGTGTGTTAGCAAAAGAATACGGTTTTACCGTAGAGACAATTCTTGATCGCATTTTTTCATCATAGGAAGACTTTCATGTGTAGGTTTTAAATGGCTATCGCTTTTCCTTCTCCAGCAATTAATGATATTCAAAAACTTTGCCCCAACGTTATTGAAGAAAGGATTGTACATTCTATAGAGGGATACGAAAGGTGGAACAGTGTAGCTCAAACAGTCCACAAAGTTGCTCTTTATGTTATTCTGACTGGTATTGCCTGCACCGTGATTCTATTTGTAGCTCCCTCTCTTCCTATTATTGGCGTTTTAGCGTTTGCTGCACTCGCCATATTTGGTGCCTCCAGGAGCACTCTTGGCCCAAGTAATGCTGATGCACGTGGTGTATCGTATCTCATCACTGTAGCAGCTACTTTTTCCCAGACTTTGGGAACCCTTATCTACACCCCGGAAATGGTCGCTATAGCGTTTGTTGCTAACCTTATCTTCGACATACCTGCAATAGGTGTGCAGCAAGGAGCTGAGTTCGCAACCGTCTTTATAAATAAGAAAATTAGGGAGTTACAGACGCTCAAGAGCGAAGTAAAGAAAATG
>PMZB01000250.1 GCA_003170575.1 Chlamydiia bacterium
GTTATATAATCAATTTCTAATTTTATACGGAAAGATGGGTGTTTCCATGATTCAGGAGATATTTTCCCTGCTCGGGCAGGCAGAGAACTTTTTATGGGGGTATATTGGGCTCCCTCTCGTTGTTGCGCTTGGGTTGTATCTTACGTGTAAATCCAGGTTCATGCAATTTCGTAAATTTCCTGCAATTGTGCGAAACTTTGTTGAAGGGTTTTCCTTGGAGAAAAAGGATGGCACCCTTCACCCAATTCGCGCCTTTTTTGCCTCTATCGGCGGTAGCCTTGGCATTGGCAATGTAGTAGCTGTCTCCGCTGCAATTCAGCTTGGGGGCCCAGGGACGCTTGTTTGGATTTGGGTTACAGCACTCATTGGCTCACTCGTCAAATATGCTGAAGTCTATATTGGGATGTCCCAGAGAAAAAAGCTTCCAGATGGGTCTTTTAGAGGAGGGCCTATGCTCTTCCTCAACCAAGCTTTTGGAGGCGCTGCTTGGCCTGGAGTGCTCTTTTGCGTGCTTTTAGGCATCTACGGCACCGAAATATACCAGTTTGGCGTTGTGGCTTCTGTTACTTCAACGGCGCTGGGCGTAAGCAAATGGGTAACAGCGCTTACCTTCATCGCAATTATCCTCTTTGTTGAACGGGGTGGATTTCAGCGAGTTGGGCTTGTGGCAAGCATGGTTGTGCCTTTTATCGTGGGAATCTACGTACTGATGGGTTCCTATGTGCTTTTTGCCCATGCTGCGCAACTTCCTGCTGTGTTTGCTGATATTTTCCGCTCTGCCTTTAGTACGCGAGCTGCGGAAGGAGGATTCGTCGGAGGATCGCTTCTTCTTGCTTTATCACACGGCGTACGCAGAGGCTGTTACAGCACTGATATTGGGATCGGATACGCTTCTATGGTACATAGCGCAAGTTCCGCAACAGAGCCAGCAAAGCAAGCAAGCCTGCTTATTTTCGAGATATTTACTGATACGTTTTTCGTGTGTACCATGAGTGTGCTTCTGGTACTTGTTACTGGAACATGGACCCAAGAGATGAGTGACTTATTGTTTGTGCAGCAAGCGCTTGCCCAGCATTTCCCTCACATGGAATGTTTCATGCCTTTTCTCTTATCTCTTTTAGGATATTCGGTTGTTACCACATACTTCTCTGCAGGGATGCGTGCTGTGCAGTACTTACTACCGACATGGGGGCGGCGGCTTTACTATGTCTATAGTGCGACGGCATTTTTGACTTTTACGTTTCTTGAAAACCGGTATGCCCTTTCCGTTATGTCGCTCTTTGGGTTTTCCTTGTTGGTGCTCAATTCGATTGGAATCTGGCGATTGAGACACCTGCTTTCCTTTGATGTAAGTCCTAAAGAAACAGCTGTTCCTGAGGAAGTGGTGGCCGAGTAGTCGCTTTTTCCCTCTAAAGATACAAACGAGATGTTTTATGCAAGTTATTCATGTGGCGTCGGAAATGACGCCTGTAGCGAAAGTTGGCGGATTAGGCGATGTGCTCATGGGGCTCACAAGAGAGCTTTCATGGAAAGGGCACGAAACTTTAGCGATCATTCCTAACTATGGTGTAGTGGATAGACATTGGCTAACGCCTACCGGAAGAGTGGATACCTTTGACACATGCTTTGATGGGATGACTCATCGTGCAACTGTTACTTACTATACCCTCTACAATGACATCACAGTGGGACTTTTAGATACTGAATGGGGATACTGGAAGCAGCAGCAAAAGATTTATGGAAATAATGATGAAGTGGCGAGCTTTCTCTTTTTCTCTAGAGCCGTGGCAGATTGGTTGGTTCAGACGAGAAGGCGTCCAAACATACTTCATGTGCATGATTGGCAAACAGCCATTATTCCACTTATCTGTCGGTCTTTGGATCGGACAAAAGATCTTGCCTCAATGCGGTCCATCTTGACTGTGCACAACTTTGAGTACCAAGGTTGCTGCCACTGGGGTGATATTGCCCGAGTAGGGCTTTTCCCATTAAACTTTCCTGACCCATCTATCTTACAAGATCCCTGGCATCCATGCCTTAACATCATTAAGGCTGGGATTTTGTCTGTGGATCTTGTCACAACCGTTTCGCCAACCTATTCCCAAGAAGTGAAAACTGCTGAAGGTGGAAGAGGGCTCCACCATGTGCTCTCAAGCCTTGGAGACAAATTTCTTGGCGTATTAAATGGCCTTGACTATGCCTTCTGGAATCCGGAGATAGACCCCTTTCTTTTTGAGCGGTTCAGTCTTTCCTTAGGCATGAATAGGATTGCCAAGGCAAAACAAGAGAATAAAAAGCAGCTTTTCCAGCAACTTGGGCTTCATGTATGCGATGACAGGCCTCTTGTTGCGTCGATCACCCGGTTAGTGCCTCAGAAAGGCATCTATCTTATCCAGAATGCCTTTTTTAGAGCTGAGTCGCTTGGCATGCAGTGCGTGCTTCTAGGATCCGTTGCAGACGCGGGTACCGAACCCCTTTTTCGTGCTTTAGACACAGAACTTCGGCGAAAGGGAAATGGGGCGGTTTTGCTCATGAGTGACGAAATGATGGCCCACAGACTCTATGGTGCGGCCGATATTTTTGTTGTTCCTTCATTGTTTGAACCCTGCGGCCTTACTCAGCTAATTGCCTTGAAATATGGCGCCATTCCTGTTGTACGTAGAACCGGAGGCCTTGCTGACACAGTTGTGGACGTAGATGGAGGCGCCTCAGCCCAATCCAATGGCTTTGTGTTTGATCAGCCAGATCAGCCTGGGTTTGATTCGGCACTCTTGCGTGCACTTATTCTTTTCTCAAGGAATAGGGACCGATGGGGTGAGTATATGCTACGCGGTATGAAGCAAGATTTTAGCTGGCACAACCCCGGCATGAAATACCTGGAGCTTTACCAAAGGCTGCATAAGCTTTAAACCTAAAAATAACGATTCTGGTAATGTTCTTGTCATAGTTGTGGATTTCCAGTGATATTTCTTAACTCAATTAAGACTTTGGTCATAGAAGGTCTCTTGCCTGGCGTCTCATTGATGCATTGGAGGATTAGTTGGGCCATAGAATCTCCATCTTTCTTTCTCACTTGGATCTGTTCCATCAGCTTTTTATATCTAATGTCATGAAGGCCCTCTGTACTGCCTTCTTTTACAGGCATATTGACTACAAAATTCCTATAATCCTGTTGGGCATGAGCAAGCTCTTCTTTGGACATTCCTTCTGTGTTTGGAGGCTTAAGAGG
>PMZB01000284.1 GCA_003170575.1 Chlamydiia bacterium
GTGTCATCCGTATACCTCTTAAATGAGGCGACAAAAGCTGCCTTTGAAGCTATCGTCAGACTCCCTAGAAATCTGTGTGACATACCAACTGTTCCGATGACAGATGAGACTGCAAGCGATAGTACTGTCATATGGCATGTTCTACAGGCTGCTGCAAGAACCTGGCGAGGCAAAGGTGAGGTTCACATCCCAAACTATCCACTTGATCGAAAACTGTTCTGGGGCGCATATGCTCTCAGAAACGACACGCCATTGCTTTTACCGGTGCTCGAACAGTTTACACAAGAATCATCAGGTGAAGGAAAAAGCGCCATCGATCTTGGGTGTGGTAACGGCCCTGTTACGACACATCTCTTGGAAAAGCGGTGGAGTGTGATAGCAGTTGATAACTCGCGTTTAGCCTTGTCTATTCTTTCCGCCAAAAACCAAAAGGCAATTGCAGAAAAAAAGCTATCAATAGTGGAAGCAGATATCACAACATATACTCCCCAGGAACCGGCCGATCTTGTTGTAGCATCAGACAGTTTGCCATACACTGATCCATCTCAATTTCGCGCTACCTTGACTAAAATCCATGACCGCTTTGTAAAACGTGGAGGATTCTTTATCGGAACATTATTCTGCTCCACTCATGATCTTCGGCTCATGAATATTCTAAAGGAAATGGGAGCCTGGATGCTTTGGGACAAACGTATGGTTCGACCGCTTGTAACTTCTGCTGGATTCGAGATGAAAACAGATAAATATGTAACTCAGGATGGCTCCAAAGAAGAGGCCGTTGCCATCCAATTCATCGCCCAGAAGACCTGAAAGATTAATTGGCAGAGCCGCATAAAAACAATATAAGCTATACTCGGAGCCAAAAGTGAGCTTGACGAAACAATTCTTCAAAAAATGCAGAAGATAATGGGAGGGATTTTTTGATATGGATCAAAAAAGGAGAGATGTTGCAGATGTAATTAGAGAGTATTACTCGGTGGGAGGAGAAAACGAGCGGTTATCTCAGGAAGAATGGCAAGTTGAGAGAGTACGAACAGAGAGCATTCTGAAGAGATTTTTACCACAACCGCCTGCCATTATTGTTGATAAGGCTCATTTCCATCAGCCTGTCATGGCTGTAGGACAGAAGTGAGAAAAATACTCTTTTTCCTTTGTCTTAGCATCTCGACTTTAGCAGCAGCAGAGACTAATTTTATCACGATTAGGGACTATGTAGTAGAGGAGACGTTTCCCTGATTTCTTAGTATCGAATTATTTGATCTCACCACAATCCTGCATTGACTAAAAGTAACTTTTTCTATATGCCAAAAAAAACTTAAAAAATAGGTTTCGGCATGACCCTTCCTCTTTCTTTTATCCAAGAGCTACAACAAAAAATCATTACTGCTAATGAAAAGCCTGCTGGATCCATGCACATTGGGGATCTTGTGCGAGCGGTTCATGAATGTTCTGCTTCTGACGCAGAAGCTATCAAAAAGTTGCCTTTACACATGCAGCTTAAAAAGATTGTGAACCTTTATGCTGAAAATGCAAACAAAACTGAGTTAACTACTTTAGGGTCGTTTTTACAAAGCCTTCCGGAAACAAATCTCCTTACCACAAAAACAAGAATTCGTTTACTCATAGCTAGCCTGCCTTCAACAAAAAATCCTCTTCGACTTTCCTGGAATTACGTTGCTACAGTTGTTTCAGAGTGTTTCAGAACTTGTGCTTTATACTTAAAAGGCACTCCGCTGGTAGAGAGGACAAGGCCTTTTATTGATTTTGAGATAGCGTGTGACAATGCAAAAGAGGTTTTAGACAGGCCTGAAAAACACATACTATCGCCCGAAGTGTTCAGTGCCCTAATGAAGTTCAAACAGAGCGAGCTCGAACGGACCTTTCAAGCACTTCAAAAACAAATACCAGCCCTACAAGAGAAAGACCTTCCTCAATATCTCAATCTGATTCAAGCTATCAAGAAAAACCAAGAAATATATTCAACAATTCCAGGGAGGATTCATTCAGAGCAACTTTTCATTGAAAATGAAATCCAGAGATTTCTTCACCCTTATCTAACAGGTCAGTATACCGATAAAAATGAAGATATACACCGCCCAAGCCTTCCTTCCAAACTTCTTCCAATGATAAAAATTCTCTCCCCAAAGCAAGCAGAATGTCATATGTTGGCCTCCTATCTAGAACAGAGTGCTATTGCCTGCTTACCTCCTATTCAAAAACAAGAAACTGAATCTCGGGGTGAAAAAGAGCAAAAGCAAATTCGCTGGAAATTACAGGCACAGTTAAACGAGTCTGTTCTTCCTGGATTCACACAAGCCCTCAAACATAGCCTGAGGATAGATTTTAGAGAGCTCAACCTTACTGACAAAGAAATCGAATTTTTGGCTGCATGGGGACTGCACCATATGCCTATCTTTGATGAACGTGCCCCCCTGCCGGAAAATTGGCGAGATGCTCTATGATATGCTTTTCTCCCATATCAAGAACTATATGAGTCGTATGAGAAAAGGAATCAAAGGCCAATTGGCAAAAGCTGCATAAAAGCAATATAAGCTATGCTCGAGTCAAAACTGAATTTTGCGAAACAATTCTTCGGAAAATTCAGAGATAATGACAATAGGTCAAAAATGAAAAAAACACTCTTTTTTCTTTGTCTGAGCATCTCGACTTTTGCAGCAGCAGAGACTAATTTTATCGCAATCAATGCAACAACCGAAGATGTTATCAAAGCAATCGGCCCTTCACTTAATTGTGAGGTCACTCCTTGTTGCACATTCAACTTTGCCCTCAGTTTGATTGGGTATGACTGTGATATATTACAGGATGAAGAAAACCCGCTTTTACTTGAGCCAGGAATAGATATCTCGCTTGAATCGCACAAAGATCCTCAAACACCCAAATCTTGGATGGCTTTAAGTGTGGTTTGGTACTCCAAGCTGCTTATGCAAAAAATGAGAAAACAG
>PMZB01000310.1 GCA_003170575.1 Chlamydiia bacterium
GTATATCATAATATTTAATCCAACGCTAGTGTTTTTTCCCAAATGAGCATACCATAGTATCTCTTAAGGTTACGGAATAGTATGAACAAACGCATGGGAGAAACACTGTTTCTCTCGGAAATTTTTGAAAGCATTCAAGGGGAAACAAGTCTCTCTGGGCTGATGACCACGTTTTTAAGGCTCTCTGGCTGCCCTTTGCGCTGTGCTTGGTGTGATAGTTCCTATACTTTTGAACAGGGAACACCATACAGTTTCGTGGAGCTTTTCCGGCAAATTGAAAGCTTTGGGTGGAGGTATGTTTGCATCACCGGCGGCGAGCCTCTTCTGCAAAAGCCTGTAATCCCTTTTATGGAAGCGCTTCTCCAAAAAAACTATAAAGTTTCGCTTGAGACAAGCGGAGCTCTTTCCACTGAAGCAGTACCAGAAAAAGTAGTGACCATTTT
Source organism: Chlamydiia bacterium (assembly GCA_003170575.1). GTDB lineage: Bacteria > Chlamydiota > Chlamydiia > Chlamydiales > FEN-1388 > FEN-1388. The sequence continues at coordinate 444 of PMZB01000310.1, forward strand.
GGATGTAAAATGTCCTGGCAGCGGAATGAGTCAAAAAAATATATTCGAAAATTTTGAGCGACTACGCCCACATGACCAGGTCAAGTTTGTTCTAGCAGACCGCACTGACTACGAATGGGCCAAAACAATTCTTTCTCAATATGCTCTTTCCTCAAAAGTCGCAGAAGTTTTGTTCTCCCCTGCATGGGACTTTCTTTCCCCTCAAGAGCTTATAACCTGGATTAAACAGGATAAGCTCGATGTGCGCCTAAACCTCCAGCTTCACAAATATGTGTGGGGCGCCTCCACTCGGGGTGTGTGATATGGATACACTCCTGCTTTTCTCGGGAGGTCTTGACTCCACTGTGCTCCTTGGATACATTCTTTCTTTGGGAAAAAACTGCATCGCTCTGTCATTTGACTATGGACAAAGACACAAGCAGGAGCTTCTAAGCGCCAAAAAAATCGCCGCACACTATTCTGTGGAGCACTTATCTATTCATATTGATCCACTCCTTTTTTCTGCAGCTCACTCATCGCTCACGAACTGCACCCTTGATGTTACCCCTGAAACTGCCTATGTTCCTGCACGCAACCTTCTTTTTCTTGCCCATGCCATCTCCTTCGCCGAATCGCGAAATATCCCAGAAATTTACATCGGCGCAAATGCACAAGACACCTCACATTTTCCAGATTGCACAAGAGCATTTTTCGATAGCCTGCAAGCAACAGCTTCTTTAGGAATGAAGGCTCCCATCTCCATCCTCACCCCTTTCTCCTCCTTTTCAAAAAAGGAGATTATTGATCTTGGAAAACAGCTCTCTGTCCCTATTGAGCTCAGCTTTTCCTGTTATGATCCCAAAGAAAGTAAACCCTGCGGCATCTGCCCCGCCTGTGTCTTACGCGGCACAGCATAATATACCGATTTAACTGTAAAAATATTCCCCTCCAGAGTACGTTGCATCTCAAATAGTTGTGGAGGTTTCCCATGAGCACAGAGGCAACGGCTCTTAAGAGAATTAGCTCTTCAGAATATCTTCAGGGAACAGCGGACGTTCCTGTACCCCTTAACTCTATTGCAGTTGCTATACCACAAGAAGTAGCGGCCAATCTATCAAAGGTCACAGGATCAGCTCTTACTTCTCTTCCAGGAAAAGTGGCGGTAAGTTCGCTCTCTGGCGTTGGATGGATCTCGTTTGGCACACTGCATAAGCTTATGCAGGCTGCACGCTTTATCTTTACAGGCCCACAAACTGCACGAGCGGTGCATGAGGCTGCCTGGGCTGTGGATACAATTGCCCAGCAGGAGCTGATGTCAAAGGAGGTGCTCCGTGATGCCACTCTTGGAACTATCAACAACGTCGCCGCAATTGTACCTGGAGGATTCGTGGTCCAGGGGGTTACTAAAGGTGTAAGAATAGCTGATGCTGGTTCAAAACAAACCCAACGATGGGGGTTTTTAGGACTGCGTATCATTGCCACAAGCCTTTTTGATTTGGTGAAATTTCTCGTTGGTGGACGATGGTTTGGCTGGACTGAACGAAAGGTAGAACAAATTAAAACGTCTTGCTATGAAAAAATGGTTCATCCATCCCCATTGGGAGAACAGTTTCTCTTGAAAGCAGATGAACGGCATTCTACTGCTCTCAAACTACTTACGCCGCAAAAGCCCAGGCCCCCTGTATCTGCCTGCACAGAAGAAGAATTTGCACAATTTATTAATACTACCTCTCAGAAGAAGCGCATCATCCTTGACAAAGTTATCTGCTCAAAAATGTGGGGACTTTCTTCTGACGAAGCTGCAGCCTTCAGGAACGTGCTAGAGAGATGGATTGAGAAGGAAATTGCTGAGACTCCACAGTCAGAAGTAGATAAAAGAGTGATGGATAACTTGTATGCTATCTATAGGACTTTGCCAGCTTCAAAAAAATCCAGACAAGCAACTTCTGAAGAACTTGATTCCTTTTTAAAACTGCCTTTAGAACAACAACAAGATACCTTATTTCTCCTGGCCTATCTTCATGATGATTCTTACCGTATTCCCGAGTACCTTTCAGCAACGGATAGTACAAAAAATTACCTTTTGCGCTCTTCGCTCGCACAATTTTCTGAAGAAGCTTCCTCAATGAGGCAACAGATCTGGCTTCCTTCAGAGTTTAAGAAACTTAAACCCCAGATCCAATTTCGCATTTTCGCACTTGTAAAGAGAAAATGCTTTCTTTCTTTCTCTGAGCTGAACTTATTTCGGAAAAAAGCACCTAATAGAAGTTCATGGCAAGCAACATCTGATGAGGATAAAACGCTTCTTAACCATATTGCTCTCTACTATTTTAATAGACTCTCATCTGAGGATAGAAAAGGCATCTATGACATCTCATTTGAGGAGACCACAATACTTCCACAAGAACAGCTTGGTTTATTTCTTTGGGAGGCGTATGAAAAATTTTCTCATCCTACAGTTGCTGAATCTCTTCGTCAAGGGATAGAACAAATGCAACATCCTTTTTCACCTGATGAACGTGATGAAGAAGATGAATTTATCCACATGAGTGCAGCAAATGGATTTCAAAACATTCTTACTTCACAAAGTGATCTAAGAAGATTTATCCAAATCGCTAATAAGCGCATCCCATTTGAGAAAAAAATTCTTTTGCGTGATTACGTTGATGTTCCATTAGCAATCTACTACTTTTCTGAAGAAGAGCTCAGAACCTCTATCGAAAAGTATAAAGCTCTTGCCCATGATCCATTTCTTCCTCAAAGTGAACGAGTAGTTAATTTAAAAATGCTCAAGGTTTTAAAGCAAGCTTACCTTTGGCATAGAGCAGAGATTGCAGAGAGAAATGAAGCCAATACAGAGCTCGATAGCAAGGATGGAAAAGAACTGCCTCCACAAAAAGCAGCACTCCCAGAAACACCTCTTGAAGCCATAAATCAAAAGATCGGATCGCATATAGTGACATCAGGATCAATTTATAGAACACTTGACTTGACAGGGCTGGTGCTTGACAAAACGATCTCTCTAAGTAGCTGCATTGTATCTCAAGTACCTAGAGGCATAGGGGGCACGCTTGACACAACGGCGGGCAGTATCGCAGTTTATGGAACTATTCGCTCCCTTGCAATAGGTCTTCAGATCTGTGCTCAGTTCCGCACACTTATGAACTCTCTTGCCCAATCTCTCAAAATAACTGTCGCAGGCAAGGAATACTCCTGGCTAGAAAACGTGGAACGACCAGCTGCAGCACTGCCTATGATTCCTCTCAAGCTCGGCGTTTCTCTTCAGGATACACTTTTTGGGGGAATGGAAAGAGTAAAGAAAAGATTTGACTCATGGAATGAAAATATTGCAGCCCTCCAAAAGTCGCAAAAGAATTTGGAGCAGAAAGGGCCAGCGGCTTCAATTAAGGCAGCTATTGCAACAACAGAGCAAAAAATATCTTCCGAAGCATCAAAGGTGCATGAGGCAGCGGCGGCCTGTTGCGATCCTGATTCAAAAATGATTGCTGAAATAAGCAAGGAGAGGCTGCAAGAAATTTTTTCTTCTTCCCCAGATAGACAGAATGCTACTCTTAAAATAAGAGCAGCAGCCATTCCAAAAGGGCTAAGACCTGTACCTAACCAATTTACAGTAGAACCTGATCTTTTTGGATTAAGAGGCGGAACACGCATCGAACCAACTCCAAGCCCGGCACTGTTTGAGTCAGTTCTCACTGAACAGGGAATAACGAAATCTGATCCTCATGCAAAGCTACCTGATCTCAATAGCGCAGCTCAATCCAATCCAACGTTGAATACTCTCACACAAAGTATTTTCCAAAGAACTTCGCAACTCGTAGCATTGAATAAAGATCTGCAAATCGCTCAGGCCGCTCAAACCACCATCAGCAAGGCCTCCTCCCTTGAAAAACTTTTTGTTAAGTGTGGCGGAGAAAGGATCTCCTCAACATACACTTCTTCTATTAGTCCTTCTCTTCAACATGCGCTAGAGCTATGGAAAATAGAAGCGCAAAGCGCTTCCTTTACGGTTAATGCCCTTGCTAAGAGTGAATCGTTCCAAACAAAAGCAGGCTTTGGCTTATTCAACGGTATCGAGGGCGCTTCGCAAAAAGTTCAGGACTCATCACAGGCAGCTGTCAAGTGGATGTCAGAGCACGTTGGGGATTTTCTTGCTGAACAACAGTCTGAAACTGAAAAAGCCGCAGCGCGGCAAACATTTGACAATGCTCTTGGCTATGTAGCAGGCGTGGGCACTCGTTCTCTTGTCTCATACTTTATGTATGGTGTGTTCGGGTTTTATACTCCGGTTATTATTCTTCCCTTCCTCCTGTCAAGAACCATTCCAGACCTGTTAAATGCTACTGCAGAACCAATTTCAAGAAATCTGGGGAAAACTATCTACAAAGGGTATCATGGCATTGCCTGGGCTGGAAAAACTGGCGGGTTTTATACTCATGAGGGAATGACAGCTATTGGGAAATTTGTGCAAGCAGCTATTAACCGACGTCAAGGCTATGTTGATGAAATGCGGACAAGAGCATTTTGCAGTTTAGAAAAACCGCTTCAGCAGTATGTTTTTGAGCTAGTTAAAGAGTCTACCCAAGTTGATGAATCCGTGAAACAGGAGCTGGTGGAAGTCGGCAGCCACTACTTTAGTAGCGACTCCTCTTTTGATCCATCAAAACAACAAGCCTTTGTTGAAGCACTACTCCTTGGTTTTGACCTTCTCCAACCACAAGATTTTCTCAAAATTACTCCCCAGTACTTTTATCATCTTGATAAACGCATCCAAAAGCGAATTGAGCAGCTTGTAAGAAGAAAATTTCCCGCTATTCCATTCCAAAACACTGAGGAAATTGTTGCAAAATTCAATGAGCTTTCAAAAGATGAGAGAAAAGGCATTAACAACGTTTCCAGAGAGGAATTTTTCGCCTTGCCCCCAGACAAACAATATGAGTTTTGTTTCCAAGTGCTACACAGCACTGCCTTCAAAAAATGGTACTGGGAAAGAGATAAAACACTACCCTTTAAGGAACTCTGGAAATATATTGATCCCAAACAACCTTCTGTTCCAGACGAGCTCCTTCGCGTTCTCTTCAAACTGTATCAAGAAATAGGCGATGCAGAGCTTTCCAATATTTCTCCGGAAAAGCTCTCATGTGCCCCATTATCAAGGCTGATCCGCCTTTCTGAAATTTTTGCCAATTTTCATCATGAGAAGCGCGAGATCATTGCTGATGCTGTTGATATTGAGCCTGCCTCAGTGAGATCAATTCTTGAAGCAGAGCATCCGCAAGATCCAGACCTTTATGAAACAAGAAACAGGTTGATTGCTGCGTTGGCTTCTGCATTTCGATTACTTCCTGAGTTTAAGCAAAAACAATTTCTGGCGATCTCTCCCCTTCAAGTTGCCTCTATGTCGCAGGAAGAAAAAAGAATGTATCTAGAGCATATCATCCAGAAAAATCCTGAAGCAAAAGAGCTTCTGCTTGATGCTGATTTGAAAGAGGAGGCCCATGTCAAAACCTTCATCGACCTTTTTAACAAATGCTCAGATGAGGAAAAGGAAGCTGCCCATCAAGCCTGCACCGTTCATCAACAAACCTTTTCCTATCTCAAGCGAGCTCTCGTAGAAGAATTGAAAAGCATTGATGTCCGTCTTCAAAAAGCTGCTCTAGAAAAGGGAGAAGCAGAGGAAGGAATTCTTCGTAACACCAATTTTCTCAATGCGCTCAAAGACACAGGTGATTCATCTGAAGGAAATCGAAGAATTCAAGCCTTATCAGCTGAGCTTCGAAAGGCTGGAGTCTTGAAACTAGTAAAAGAAAAAGAACTTGCCGCTCTTCTATCTGCACGCAAGGAAATAGAAAAATTATTACAAGAAGAAAAAATCACCATCCCTGCCTGCCCTATTCAAGAAGGCTCGCCTCAAGCCAATCCTCTCACCGAAGTAATATGTGAGCTGATGATGAATGCATTAACAAAAACCCTTGAAACATGTGCCACGATCCAGGATCTCAACAAAACGTATGCTTCTACCAAAGAAGATCTCCACTCTTTAGTGGACAAACTCCAACAAGAAAATTCAAGTGACGCTCAAGAACTTCGCGATCTTCTTGTTCAACATGAAATCACACTCTCCTCTTCCTACGAAGAGCAAAAGCATCGCCTAGAAGGAAAAAGAGCAGCTCTCCCGCAACATCTTGAAATTATGGTGCAGTCAATTATGGAGAGGTTTAGTCAGATCAAAGATCCGGTCAAACTTGAGGAAAGCCATGCTGAAAGCATTGCTCTTATCAAATCAATCTCCAAGCTTCTCCCTGATGCATCAGGCTGCCATGTAGCGGCAGCTCTAAGAGAAATTGAAACCCTTTCTGACGCCAGACAAAAAGAATTAGCATCTCAAAAAGAAATCGCCTCTCATCGCACCTCCTGGACTAAAGTAAAGGCAATAACTCCTTTTCTCCCGCCAACCGCTCAAAAGAAAAAGGAACTTGTCAGCGCTGGAGGATAAAATAGACCTGCGTACCTAGTTTTTGACGTAAAGGTCCATAATGTTGTTGCAACGCCTTTTTCATTCACACACCCCGACGAAGGAGGGGTGTGTGAACTGTTACATTAGTAATGCATCTGATAAAAAAATGGGCAGAATCCGCTTTAGGTCTGAGCCCCTCTCTATTGCTTTAAGCGCTTGGAGCAGGGAAAGGGTAAGTGACTGCGGATCTTGATGGAGCGTGGCTCGAAGAGCAAGATAGGCTTCTCCAAGAAGCTTTTGGGCTCTTTGTTGCATAAAAAGTGTGAGCTCCGCTTCGATATCCTGTTCTTGGCTCTGCCGTGCAACAGCTGGTAAATCCTCTTTACTATGCGATGCAAGAAGGTCCTTCTCCAGTACATCTCTTTCTTCCTCAAGAGTAGTAACAAAGCTTGCTGTAAACTCATGAATGGACTTGTAGGAAGGCATATCTAGAACCGGCTGCAGGTCCAGCTGTGCTTCACAGGAAGCTGCTGGTAATCGAATAATCTGTGCTCTTGAAGCTATTGTGGGAAGGATTTTCTGCAAAGCATCCGTTGCAAGAACAATCAGGGTGCGTGGAGGCGGCTCCTCAAGTACTTTAAGGAGTGCATTTGACGAGGAGGAAAGCATTCGCTCTGCTGAATGAATCAAGACAGCCCGCCCTTTTGATGCGTGAGGAGTAAGCGCAATATCCTCAAGCAGTTCCCTAATCTTGTTTACAGAATGAAGACCGGCTTTCCCACTACAGAAAAGCTCAAACAAGTCTGGGTGTACTTCTTGAGTTGTTCCAAGCCAGTCAAGCAAAAATGCCTTTGCAGTCGAGGAAGCTCCTTGGCTTAAAGGCGCAACAAAAATATAGAGATGCGCTGATGTTTTAGCTGTGAGGAGCATCTTTAATCGCTCACATGTCACTTGAGGAAGTAAAAGTTTATCAAGATGCATAAGGAAGCCCTAACTTCTTTGCGAGAATCTTCTCCGCGTCTGCCTGCACACTATCCTTCGCACGTGTTGCATCAAGGACTGATATTCTACTAGGGCATGACCGGGCAAGGTGGAAAAACCCTTCTCGAACCCTCTCGTGAAAGGAAAATGCCTCTCGCTCCAGTCGGTCAATCCCTTGATGTCTATGTGCCACTCGCTTGAATCCTACTTCAATAGGCACATCAAGATAAAAGGTAATATGGGGAAGCAGTGGGACAACTTCCAAGCTCAGCGCCCACACACGCGCTGGATCCTCCCCTCTTCCATACCCCTGATAGGCGACAGTAGAATCAATAAATCGATCGCATAACACGACACATCCTTGTTCTAGATGCGGAGCAATTACTTTCTCCACATGCTCAAGGCGCGCTGCAAGAAAAAGGAGAAGTTCTGTCTTAGCGGAAATTTTATCACATCCTGCATCCAAAACTGTATCGCGCACTTTTTCTCCAAACGGCGTACCGCCTGGCTCACGCGTGACAAGATGAGGCAGGCCATGCTCAGTCAACCAGGAAGAGATATGCTTTATCAGGGTAGATTTTCCTGACCCCTCCCCACCCTCAAACGTCACAAAAAGCGGTTTCATGTTCTTACTCATATGAATGAAAAAAATTAAACTCTTATACGCCGCACACCATCTTTTAACATTTTTACATTGAAATTGATGAGCAATCCTATCTTGTAACCAGACATTTTTAAATAAGACAACAATTGAGCTTCATGTATTGGAGCTAAACCGACGACAGATTTAATTTCTATTATAACCTGATTTTCAACAACGATATCAACTCGATATCCACAATCAAGCGTAACGCCTTTATAGAATATTGGCAGCGGCTTTTGCTGTTCCACATTCAGCTGTCTAAGGCGTAATTCATGACTCAAACATGCTTCATAAGCAGATTCTAAAAGCCCTGGCCCTAAAACACGATGAACATCAATTGCAGCACCAATAATATCACCCGTAACAGAATCTAATTCTCTGTTCATTGTGGCTAAACAATTTCCGTTATCCATTTAGATCTTTCCAGTTTTTTCGCTGTCGTAACTTACAAGTTCGTTCAAGAACGGTTTGTAATTTTTTTTACCACAGAGACCACAGAGCACACAGAGGAAGAAAAAACAATTCCATTTTCTTCCTCTGTGTGCTCTGTGGTCTCTGTGGTAAAAAAAATTACACAAACCTTTGCTTCACGTACCTGAAAGAGCCATTACAAGCCATTACCTAACGTGCATGTATTATGCCATCCACTTTTATTCTTACACAAAAAATTTGCCAGAAAAGATCTGTAGATAG
>PMZB01000021.1 GCA_003170575.1 Chlamydiia bacterium
AACGTTATTGATAGCTGATGAAAGAATAATATGTTAACAATGCAATGTCGATACGGGTGTACAGGTGACACCCCAACGAATGTAACTCATCAAGACCTCATGATCGTATTACGTCACTTATTGGCGCAGTCATTACCACCTGATGAGCCTGGAGCCACTGGGGAGTACGGGGCATCTCCAATACGCGAAACGTATTTCTGTTTTGTGGATAAAGCCCTAGTCTATGACATGATCAACTGTGATAGATTTATAGGTCTTGCCAAATATCCCGAAAGTGTAAAGCCTATGCAAAACGAGATAGGCGCCATCGGAAATTTTCGCATACTTTTATGTCATATGCCGCCTACACTTAAAGATGGTACAATACGGGCATCGAAAGACAACGAAGATATCTATACGATTAAATGCTGCAAGACCATTGGTGACAAGATACCATACGGTCATGAAAATCTCTGGGCTGATCTAATGTGTACGAAAGCGTGTAAGATATGAAGCAGAATAGATGATATAGCTAAGTTATTAAAAAAGAGATTGGATATCATTGAAAACAGTAATTGTAGATAAGTTTAAGTTACGCGAATACCAGAAACCGATATGGCGTGCCCTTGAGTCGATTGGAACGAGTAAAATAAAGCGCTTGGTGATCGTTTTAGCCCGCCGGGCTGGTAAAGACATATTGGTCTGGAATTGGTTGATTAAGCGAGCTATTATGCGCCCTGGGATATACTTCTATTTATTCCCAACGTTTACGATGGGACGCAGAGTATTATTCGATACGCTTACCATGGATGGTCTTCGCTTTTTGGATTTCTTACCAAGAGAAGCTGTTGAGTCTATAAATATTACGCAGATGAAAATAACGCTGCGTAATAAAAGTATAATATCGGTACTCGGTTCGGATAATGCAGACTCACTTGTTGGAACAAATCCATCTGGATGTATATTTTCTGAGTACGCTCTTCAAGATCCAAAGGGATTTCAGCTACTCACACCCGCCTTACGGGCTAATGGTGGGTTTGCAATATTCATCAGTACGCCTCGTGGCCACAATCATTTTCATGAGCTCTGGAAAATCGCTGAACAAAATAAAGAAAGTTGGTATAGTATACGATTGACCGTTGATGACACTCATCATATTCCCCTTGAGGAGATCCAAGAAGACATCGATCAGGGGCGCATGAGTTGGGAGTTAAGTCGTCAAGAGTATTGGGTGGATTGGGACCTTGGCATCGAAGGAAGTTACTATTGTAAGTATATCGACAAGATGAAGCTGCAAGGTCGTATTGGTATTGTTCCCTTTGAGCCTAACTTTAAAGTGCATTCAAGCTGGGACCTCGGTGTGCATGACGCCACCTGCATATGCCTATTCCAGACGGTTAATAACACGGTGCGAATTATAAATTACTATGCCAATACCGATAAGGGGTTAGACCATTATGTGCAAAAGTTGCAAGATCTCGCAAGATCAGAAGGTTACGTTTATGGACGACACTTCGCTCCCCATGATATTAAGGTTCGCGAGCTTGGCAGTACTGGTGGGTTGTCTCGTCTTGAAAGTGCTCGTAATCTTGGTATTAACTTTGATATTGTTCCTAACTTATCCATAGATGATGGCATAGAAGCAACCAAAGCCGCCCTCGGGTCAAAGATCTGGATAGACGAAGTAAAGTGTGCACCACTCATCAAAGCTTTAGAAAACTATCGTCGTATCTTTGATGCAAAACTTAATAAGCACCGGGACCATCCGTTACACGACTGGGCATCTGATCCCGCTGACTCTTTTCGGTATTTATGTTTATCGATTCCTTCCTGTTCTGATGAATCTTCACCAGAAGAACTTGAAAGAAGATATCAAACCGCTAGAATGGGTAAAGATAATAACCTACCACGGTTTTTTCGAGACGACATACCTAATAACTATTGAAAGAGTTTAATATGAGCAAGCCAAAAACTACTGTATCGGCTATAACGCCGGAATACCTTCTTGAGATAATCAAGCAAGAGGGCACCATTATGGGCATCGAGAACAAGTGCGCTAAAAATGCTGGTAACAATCAACCCGGCCACACGCTTAATGACATAGCTAAAGACTTTGGATATCGTGTGATGTTTGAGAATATAGAATTCGAAGAACTCGCTAACGTGCTTTCTGATATCGGATTTGATAACAGCTATATCATTTTGGGATTAACCAATATGGCTAAGCTTGTTGAGAAGAAGACAGAAATGACTAAGAAAGCCTATTCTATCGAGAACATACTTAAAGCTAAGGATAAGGCCAAGAATGGCTCATACTGATGGAATATCCTAAAATTAATAGTATCTGGAAGAGAGACGAAACACACGAATTCATAGAAGGTGACTATTCATGCCAAGAGTTTAGTGCGTTTAAAACATGGCGCGTTGAGGAAAAAATTGATGGAACCAACGTGCGTGTTTATATACAAAACGGCAAAATAGAGATTAAAGGGAAAACAGACAATTCTCAACTGCCTACTAAGTTGATTTCTTTCTTTAATCAAGATGAATTTATGAGCAAGGTTTGCTGTTTTGGGCAAAAACCCGTAGAGCTTTTTGGTGAAGGCTTTGGCGCAGGGATTCAGTTAGGCGGTATTTATCGGCCTGATATTGCATTTATTCTTTTTGATGTTTATATGAATGGTCGCTGGGGACAACGAGAAGAGGTTTACGACGTTGCTAGTAAACTTGGTCTTGAACATCCCGCCGATCTTGGCATGATGACCGAAGAAGAAATTATAACCTTTGTTAAGTCAAAGCCAAAAGGAAGATACAATAGCAACAACTATACAATGGAGGGCGTAATAGCCAGGTCAGAACCGCTAGTTCGATTTAATGACCATGGGAATCCCGTTGTTTGGAAGTTAAAAGTTAAGGATTTTAAACGTAGTGGGTATAAAAACCATGAATGAACTTCGTTATGGCTCATGGCGTGTGCTCGAACCTTGCAGTAAAGACAAAGGCGGTATACAACTCTATTCATGCAAGTGTGATTGTGGCACCGTACAGAACATCCAGCGCACCTTATTGGAGTATAACATTTCCGTAGAGTGCAATGAATGCAAGCAACAAAGAGAAGTCTTCACAAAACATAAGAACAGTGTATAATAACTGTAGACATTTAAGCGCAGCTTATTTTTTATTATATCTCTCCATATTTTCTTCTTCCCTTTCTAGGGTTTTGTTTTTTAATAACTGGTAATGACGCGGTCTTTCATTAATTGAGCAATCAATTAAACTTAAATGTTCTTTCATTTTTTGGGCATATGATAGTTGCTGCTCATATGCCCGCTATAAAACAAAACGCTTTAACTAGCGTATTAAAACAAAAGTGATGTTCCCGTAAAGTCGGAAGGCATCACTTTTTTTGTTACAGTCCAGTAGTTTTAATTGGTAGAATGGCGGTCTCCAAAACCGTTGGTTGAAGGTTCGAATCCTTCCCGGCCTGCCAAACAAATAACTTATATTCTTGCATTTGAAAACTAGCCTTTCTAGACTTATAAAAAAAGAGACTATCTAGAAAGGCCTTTCTTATGATATTCCCCCAATTGGGCGATGAGTACATGTCTGATACACATCGTGACGTTATAGCCCGCATGAATGCAGTGTATGCAGAATCTATCACTATTAATCAGAGTTACTGGCAAGAAGCAGACATAGATCTACGATTTTATGCTGGAGACCAGACCACCTTCAACGACTTTTATGGAAATCTTCCCTCAAGTCGACAAAGACAGTTTAATTTTAATCGGATAAAGCGCATCGTTAATATGATTAGCGGTCATCAGCGCAAAAACCGTAAATCCATGATTGTTACACCCATAGAAAACGGTGATAATGATACTGCCGATCAATTAACAAAAGTTATGATGTGGATTTCCAACCAAGAAGGTATTGGTGAGACCGTTTCTGAAGCCTTTGAAGGCGCCTGTATCACTGGACTCAATCTTTTGCAGATGTGGGTCGATTATCGATCAGACCCTATATCGGGAAACATCAAAATCGACAATTGCCCGTACAATTCTTTCCTTATAGATCCATTTTTTCGCAAGAGCGACCTTTCTGATTGCAATCATATCTGGAAACGTTCGTTTCTAACCAAAAGAGAGTGTGTTTCACTGCTTCCTGATAAGTCTGAAGAGGTCATGTCACTCATGGGAAACGATCATCGTGATGGCAAATTTAACTTTATGCCTGAATCTTACTCTTATGGCATGAAAAACTTGCTTACCTACGACGAATTTTACTACAGAGACTATCGAAAACAAAAAATTCTTGCTGATACGCAGACCGGTGAAGTCCTTGAGTGGAAGTTTGAAGACAAAGACGACAAATTAAAAGCATTCTTGAACCAATACCCTCAAATTACCCTTATTGAACAAGAAGTACCAACGGTTAAGCTCGCCATCGTCATCCAGGGGAGATGCCTATATGACGCACCTCAGCCTAACGGACTAGACGCCTATCCATTTGTGCCTGTTTTTGGGTACTATTGTCCACAATTGCCTTATTTCCCATGGCGCGTACAAGGCGTCGTTCGCGGACTTCGGGACGCACAATTTTTGTACAACCGTCGCAAGCAAATCGAGCTTGATATCTTGGAATCTCAAATAAATTCAGGTTGGATATATAAAGAAGAAGCTTTGATAAATCCTGCCGATGTGTATAACCAAACCGGACAAGGTCGAGGCATTGGGGTAAAGCGTGGCGCGAATATCGATACCGATCTTCGGCAAATTGTACCACCACAAGTACCACCATCGATGCTCACCATTTCTGAATCTCTTGGAAAAGAAATTATGGAAATTTCTGGGGTCAACGAAGAGTTACTCGGTAGCGCGATGGATGACAAAGCTGGCGTTTTAAGCATGCTTCGCCAAGGCGCTGGACTAACTACCTTGCAGGGACTTTTCGATCAACTCGATCGATCTCAGAAGCTTTTGGGTAAGCTTATACTTGATTATATACAAGCAAGTTTTACTCCTGGAAAAGTTAAACAAATCCTTGAAGGCGAAGAGCCAACCCCACAATTTTCTAACCGTGCTTTTGGGCGTTACGATGTCGTTATAGAAGATGGTCTTAATACCACAACTCAAAAACAGATGCAATTTGCCCAGATGTTACAGTTGCGTGAAGTTGGTGTACTCATTCCTGATGAGAACCTTCTTGATGCATGCACCTTACAAAATAAAAAGAAAATTATTGAGGCTATCCAAGCACAACAACAAGCTCAACAACAACAAGTTCAGCAACAACAGGCTGTACAAATGGAAGAAATACAAGCACGTACAGAGCTCTCTCAAGCTCGTGCTATGGCGGACAAAGGATTAGGATTGGAGCGTATTTCACGTATAGAAGAAAATGAAGCACTTGCTGACGAACGAAAAGCAGCAGCAGTTCGCGATGAAGATCAAGCAACCCTTAATCTTATCAAGGCCGTTAAAGAACTGGATGGTATTGACATAGAGC
>PMZB01000123.1 GCA_003170575.1 Chlamydiia bacterium
CGATTCATCAGTTATTAGCCTTTCCTGATACTGATATTAATGCACCAGATAAGGTTGGGCAAACGCCACTTCATTGTTTAGTTAGGGCCACCTATAAAATGGAGTTTTGCACCCTTGTAAGCACTTTTGACACCCTTCTAAAAAGAAATGCAAATATTCATTTTTGTACAAAACAAGGACTCTCTCCCCTTCATTATGCAGCAGGTTATGACCGTAAAGGAACTTTTGTTCCTGTATTGATTCAGGCGGGCGGGCTTATAAATCAAAAAGCTGTTGGTGATGATGATTTGACATTTAACAATTTGACTCCACTTGATTGTGCGGTAGGTGCCAAAAATCTCAAAGCTGTTGAAATACTTATTAATTCAGGAGCGCAAATTTGTACAAGAACATCGGAAGAGCTTCAGGCTCTTGCCTGGCCACTGGTGCTCGAGGGCAAAATAGCTGCTTTTTACCTGGAGCATGCAAAGACAAGGCTTGAGTGATCAGGCTTTTGTTTGGTTGTAAAGTCGTTCCTTGTTCGTGTCTAAGTAGAAGCTGTTGGTTCTTTCGGTTGCTTCGATCACAAGAAGCCGGTTGTATTTGGCAGTGCGTTCGCTGCGGCAGGGAGCTCCGGTCTTAATTTGGCCGCAGCCAAGGGCGACAGTGAGGTCTGCAATGAAGGCATCTTCTGTTTCTCCAGAGCGGTGGGAAACAACTGTGCGCCAGCCTGCACGTCGAGCACGCTCGACAGTCTGAATTGTTTCTGTCAGCGTTCCAATCTGATTGAGCTTGATTAGGATTGCGTTGGCACTCTCTTCTTTAATCCCGCGCTCGAGAAATTTCTGGTTTGTGACGAAAAGGTCATCCCCTACTATTTGTATGGAAGCTCCTAAAGCTTTGGTCAGTTTTTGCCAGCCTTCCCAGTCATTTTCTCCCAGCCCATCTTCGATAGAGTCTATTGGATAAAGGCTCACAAGATGCTGTAAGTAGGCTATTTGCTCTTCTGCCGTTCTTGTCTTAAACTCTTCTTTTCGTTCTCTTCTTTTTTTCTCGATATATTTCTTCTCTTTTGCGTCATAGAGCTCTGATGCAGCGCAGTCAAGACCGATGGAGATTTCAACACCTGGCTTATATCCTGCTTGCGTAATTGCTTCGATGATGAGGTCAAGGGCCTGTTCATCAGATTGAAGGTTGGGTGCGAACCCTCCTTCATCCCCTACACTCACAACAAGGCCCTTTTTCTTCAAGATGGAGCGAAGTGTGTGATATACCTCAACGCCCCAGCGCAGCGCTTCAGCAAAGGTTCGTGCTGCATGCGGCCGCACCATAAACTCCTGAAAATCAAGACTGTTGTCTGCGTGCGCCCCGCCATTAAGAATATTTAACATAGGGCAAGGCAGGATAATTGGATGAAGACCTCCAAGGTATCGGTAGAGCTCAAGTCCGCAGGAAAGCGCTGCTGCACGGGCAACCGCTAAAGATGTGCCCAAAATAGCATTTGCTCCCAAGCGAGACTTATTAGGTGTGCCGTCCAGCGTGATAAGGGTGTGGTCTATACCTGTTTGATCAAACACATTCATGCCGCAGATGACTTTTGCTATCTCGCCATTGACAGAGGAGACAACTTCTTGCACTCCTTTGCCTTGATATCTGCGCTTATCTCCATCCCTTTTTTCTACTGCCTCATGCATTCCTGTTGAAGCTCCGGATGGAACCGAGGCGAAAGCTGAAATGCCATTATCTAGGCCTACGCGTACAGTAATTGTGGGGTGTCCTCTTGAATCAAGGATCTCAAATCCTACGATAGATGTGATGGTTGGCATAAACTTTCTCCACTAAATAACAAAAAATTACCACAGAGACCACAGAGAAAGAAGAACAAAAAGCACAACAAAGAATGCTTCTTTCAGCTTGTCTGGGTCTAAATCCAAACTTAGGTGTACAATACTTTGGCAAAATGTGCAAGTAGATGTTCACGATCCCATCCTATTTCGGGGTATATCTACTTTTCCAGGAGTTAAATGCATGCAGTACGTGATTGATGAGGAAGGGGAATTATTTAATTCCCTTGTGAAAATTTTTTCTGAGAGCAGCCGCACCACGATCCGCTCTTGGATAGAGCATGAAAGAATAACCCTTAATGGGAAAAAGGCACATCGGGCAAAAACTCCTGTTGCGAAAGGAGATATTGTTGAGTTGCTGCCTAAACCCCTTCCAAAAGAAGGCCCCCTGAAGATCCATTATGAGGACGAACACGTCATTGTTGTAGATAAGCCTGCAGGCCTGCTGAGCGTGGCAAAAGATACGGGCAAGGGAATCTCTGCTCACGCATATGTTAAGAGGCATGTTCCTGGAAAAAAGGTTTTTGTTATTCATCGGCTCGACCAGGAGACGTCCGGCCTTCTTGTGTTTGCTTTGTCTCAGCAGGCTTTCCATAAGTTGAAGGAAGAGCTGAAGCAAAGAAAAGTACAAAGAACCTATGTGGCGATTGTGGAAGGCGGGCTTGAGGGCGAGGGGGTGTGGGACTGCTATGTTGTGGAAGACAGATCTTTAAAGATGAGAACTGTTCCAAAAGGATCTGTAGGGGCAGAAAGAGCAATCACCAAATATAAAGTGCTTAGATCGGGTGTCAAAACTTCCCTGATTGAATGTCATTTGGTCACTGGTAAAAAGAACCAAATTCGCATTCAGGCAGCTGTTGCAGGCCATCCAATCATAGGAGATACAAAATATGGCGCACCCCATTCACATGCCCCGCGAATGTGCCTTCATGCCTCAACACTTTCCTTTCTCCATCCCATCACAAGAAAGGAGCTTCTTTTTAAGAGTCCTCATCACTTCACATAGATTGTAAATCAAACTGGCTTATGGTAAGTTGCAAAACTTATACAAGGGTGTTGCCTATGAATGAAAAAAAGGAAGAAGTGCATCTAGAGCGTCCCTTGGAATGCACTGAGTGCCGCCGGCCGATTAAGGTGTGTTACACAGAAATCGTTGGCAAGGCTGTGACAAAGGTGGGCCACTGTGAAGAATGTCCGGTTTTGCGAAGAAAGATGCAAGGACAGGCAATCCTTTCATCAAAAGAGACGGAAGGATCTGCTACTTCGCTTTGTTGTGGAAGCTGCGGGCTTGTGCTTGATGATGTGAAAATGGGTGCATCTTTGGGGTGCCCGCTTTGTTATGACATTTTCTCTGAGCAAATCATTCACGAACTGTATCAGTTGGAAAGGCTTCCCGTCCGGCATGGAGTGCCTAAAAAAGGGGATCTTTTGCATGTGGGACGGGTGCCTGGGGAACAAAAAGAAATAGATCCCTCCCTTAAACTTCTTGTACTGCATCAAGCACTCTCAGAGACCTTGGGAAGGGAAGATTATGAGCAGGCGGCACTCCTCAGGGATCAGATCCGTGCCTTAGAGGAAGGAAGCAAAGAAGAGAAAGAGGACGAAAGTGGAAAAAACCCCTAAAATAGATCTCCCAGCGTTCAAGCAACCATGGGAGAAAAACACAAATTCGATTTGGCTTGCATCAACTCTGTGCCTTCACAGAAATATCAATAAATTCCACTTTCCAAACCGTTTGGATGTTGAAAAGCGGCGGCTTGTAGCAAACCTGATCTTAGGGGCATTACGGGGCTCTTCTGCATTAGCGGGGCTGATAACCTATTCTGGAGAGGATCTTTCTCCTCTGGATAGAGATTTGCTTGCAGAGCATTTTCTTGTGTTTGAGCCCATGAAAGACAGCCAACATGGCCATTATTATGGGATTGAGGACACAGGCAGTCTTCTGATTCAAGTGAATGCCAAAGATCATCTTGAATTACATACAGTTGAAGTGGCTGATGATTTGGAAAAGGCTTTATCAAGGCTTGTGGCAGTTGAGCGGGATGTAGAAAAAAAGCTCCCTTTTTCCTTCTCACAACAGTTTGGTTACTTAACTTCAGATCCATTTCAGTGCGGCACCGCCCTTCAAGTATGTGCCTATCTTCATATCCCGGCCCTTGTGTTTCGAGGGATTCTTGCACAATCCTTTGAAAAGGAAAGCCAGGAGGGATTGTCGTTCACAAGCCTGCAGGGCAATCCTGAAGACCTTATTGGCGATCTTCTTGTGATCCGCAATCGGTATACAATTGGAGTTACAGAAGAAGTGATTCTTTCCGCAATCAGAAATACCGTGCTCCGCATCATCATGGAGGAAAAAGCATTTCGCTTAAAAATGCAGGAAGATAAGGATGACCGTGCTATTGATCGCGTCAGCCGTGCTATTGGTATTTTGCAGCACTCCTTCACTATTGATACAGGAGAGTCCTTGAGAGCGCTTAGCCTGCTTAAGTTCGGCATCGAACTTGGCTGGATCAAGGGCATGGGTGTCGAAGAAGTTAACGAGATTTTCTTTGATTGCAGAAGGGCGCATCTTGCAAAAGCCCAGGGAAGGGAATTATATGGCTCTCCCCAACTCAATAAAACAAGAGCGCAGATGTTTCGAGAAAGGGCTGCGTCTATTGAGCTCACGGCCTGATTCAACAAAAAAGCATAACGAACAATGCCTCTCTGAACAGACTTCTTTTATTTTATTCTTTACTGTGTTTCAATAAGCCTACTTTAGGCCCCTCTTGTGATCTTAAAAGGATATATTTTGCCTGTAACTTTTCACGGAGGTTTATCGATGAATAAGATATTATTTCTTCTCTCTTTGCTTTTCTGTGAAACTATTTCTGCTACAGATATGAGGAGCAATTTACACGCTCTTTTAATCTGCGATACATTGGCTCATAAGTTGAAAGATGCATACCTTTGCGATCTTCAGCGGATGAAGGAAAATGTCGAGGGTATTGCAGCTCAGTCTCAACTCAACCTTGATCTCAACATCTTTACTGATATACAAGTGACCTCAAAGAATATTGAGAAATGGATTTCAACTCTTCATTTGGAAGCAAAAGATGTGGTTCTTGTCTACTATGTGGGGCGACAAGATAGGCATGCAAAATCCAAAGGACCGTGGCCTGTTCTTAAAGCCGCTCAACACGAAGGGTTTAGTGCAAGCGCTCTTGCAAAAAAACTGAAAAAGCATAAACCACTATTAACTCTTATCTTTTTTGATTGCTATGACCGCTTAGTCTGGCCATGTAAATGTTCGATGAGTTTCGAAAAAATTCCAACAGACGTGGATCATTCTGATATCGGCCTCCTTTTTACAAAAGCAAAGGGAGTATTTATGGCTTGTTCCTGTCCAAAAGGCAAAGAAAGCATTGGACAGAAAGGAAGAAAACTTATTGGAGGAGTTTTCACATCAGCTTTGATCACATCAATTGCCTTAAATCACACGCATCCTTCCTGGAGTAAGTGGTACCATGTACTAAAAGGGTATTATTTTGGTCGTTGCGGATCCATAGGTAAACCTCTCATCTATCGGCATGTGAAGGAATCAGCAAACAGAGTAAAGAGAGGTGAAATATGAGAAGCTTACTTCTTTTCGTTATACTTTCTCTGCAGGGTTTTATAGGTCAGTGCTACTCTGCAGAACCAATACTACGCGCCCTCATTGTAGCAGATACGTTGACTGAATGTACGCGGGAATCGCTTCAGTTCGATGTTTGGCGCATGGAAAAAAGTTTAGATGCTATCTCACAACAAATTGGATATCCTCTTGAACGTCACACTCTTGTCGATGAAAACTTTACTATTGAAAACGTGAAAAATTGGTTGCACAGCCTTCCAAAAAAAACTAACGACATATTGTTATTTTATTATACAGGACATGGGTGTGGAGACGCTTTAAAAAAACCATGGCCTGTGCTCAGTTTTACCCCCACTCCTCCGTATAAACCTTTAGGAGGTTCTGCCGTTGTCAAGTACCTGAAACAAGTGCAATCCAAATTGACAATTATTCTTTTTGATTGTTGCAATTGCAAACCATACAATAGAAATCATGTGACTTCCCTGAAGGGAGAAGAAGCCGTGATAACTGACACGTCGGATCTGCCTGGATTACAAACTCTCTTTTGTCATACATCAGGATTGATAATTGCTGCTGCAGCTGCTCGACGTGAACCGGCTAGTGCAGGAAACATTGATGAGATCCCAATAGGCAGCACATTTTCCATAGGGTTTATTAGAGCTCTTTCGAAATGTTGTGGCAGTCCTAAGGTACGCTGGAAAACTATATTTCGTGAAACTAAGAAATATTGCATTCAAGAGACTAAAGATGAAGGGCCTTTTCATCCTATTTTCAGCATACGTGCTTTAACACTTGACCCTGCAACAGAAGCATTTCTTGCTGAGCTAGCTGAATCAGGGTGATGCCATTAGAAAAATTGTTCCAGAAGGTTCATCCAACTTGGTAAACCATTGCTAGTTGGTTACAAAAAAAGATTACAAAAAATGTTGTTAAAATAAAATTTTCTGTATAACAGCAATCATAGACCCAAATTTGACAGGAGATGGTATGAAAAAGCTGTTACATATTATTGCAACACCTCGTGAGGATGAGTCACGAACACTCAAAGTCACGAAAGGGTTTCTCGAAGTTTTTCAAGCAAAACATCCAGAGTTTGTCATTGATGAGCTCAATCTGGTGAAAGAGGCTCTTCCGGATCTCACCATGAAGCGAGTTGATGGAAAGTATGTGCTTTTAGGGGGCAAAGACCTTTTTGGCGAGCTGAAAGATGCTTGGGCTGAGATTATCCAGCATATTGAGCGCTTCAAAGGATCTGACATGTTTCTCATCAGCACTCCTATGTGGAATTACACTATTCCTTACATGCTAAAAAAATATATTGATATCATCCTTCAGCCACGATACCTTTTCCGATATACTCCAACGGGTGTTGAGGGCCTTGTGAACAACAAAAAAATGATCGTTTTGACGAGCCGTGGAGGAGAGTATCTCTCTGAGGCAGGGCGAAAACTGGACTTTCAAGAGCCATATCTTAGAGCTATTTTCGGGCTTTGTGGAATTACTGATATCACCTTTGTGAATGCTCAGCCAATGGATATGGGCAAGGAAAACCAGGAAACAAATTTGCAAAAAGCTATTGAACAAGCAAAGCTCCTTGCTGCCAAATTGTAGGTCGAAAAATGCCTCGAGATATCCCCGTAGGTAATGGAACGCTGCTTGTCACTTTTGATAAGTTTTACAAGTTGCGCGACCTCTATTTCCCTCATGTGGGCCAGGAAAATCACACGAAAAGTTCTCGTATTGGTGTCTGGGTGAACGGGGCCTTTTCGTGGGTCTCTGATGGGTGGACCATATCAAGGAACTATCTTGAAAAGGACAGTATAACGTCTCTTGTCACAGATGTTTCCTTGCTCAACGAGTCATTGAAGCTTAAAATTGCGGCCAATGATGTGGTCGATTTTCACGAGAACATTTACCTTAAAAAACTCACCTTTCAGAACCTCTCAGATAGTCCTCAAGAGGTTCGCCTTTTTATAACCCATGATTTTGAAATTTATGGGAATGATGTTGGGGATACTGCTGCCTTTCGCCCAGAGAACAATTCGCTTCTTCACTACAAAAAAGATCGGTATTTTCTGATCAATACTTTTGCTCATGGAAAATTTGGCATTGACTATTTTGCTACAGGAAACAAGAAAAAGGAGAGCTTTGAAGGAACCTGGAGAGATGCTGAGGATGGGGTTTTAAGTAAAAATCCAATCGCACAAGGCTCTGTTGATTCAGTTTTTGGAATTCACTTTAGGATCCCTCCAAAGAGTTTTGACACATGCTACTATTGGATTGCAGCGGGGAAAAATTGGACTGAGGTAAAGGAGCTCAATGAAACAGTACAAAAAAGGACTCCAGAACTCTTTTTCAAACGTACTTTTGATTATTGGAAGTTGTGGGTGGGAAAAGAGTCTTGGATCAAAAACCTTCTCCCAGACCTCTTGTATCGCTTGTACCAAAGAAGTCTTCTTGTAGCTCGCACCCAGATGAATACGTGTGGAAGCATTATTGCGGCAAATGATTCAGATGTTATTCAGTTCAATCGGGACACCTATTGTTACATGTGGCCTAGAGACGGAGCTCTTGTAGCATATGCACTGGACCTTGCCGGGTATCCAATCACTTCGCATTTTTACGATTTCTGTGGGAAGATCATCGAAAAAGACGGGTACTTTCTTCATAAATATACCCCTTCTGGTTCGTTGGCAAGCTCCTGGCATCCTTGGGTACTAGAAGGGAAGGAGCAGCTTCCCATTCAGGAAGATGAGACTGCGCTTGTGATATGGGGCTTGTGGCATCACTATCAAAAGTATAAAGATGTGGAGTACCTTTTAAACCCCTTTATAGACCGCTTATCAAGCGTGCAGCGGACTTCATGATGAATTATAGGGATCTTAAAACGGGACTTCCCCTTCCAAGCTATGACCTGTGGGAAGAAAATCATGGCATCTCCACCTTTACTGTTGCTGCGGTTTATGGTGGGCTGATGGCTGCAGCTTCCTTCACAGAGATGTTTGGAGAGGCAGAGCTTGCTGAAGGTTATCGAGAAGGGGCTCTTCGAATGCGCGGCGCCATGGACAAGTATTTGTATCTCGAGAAAGAGGAACGTTTTGCGCGAATGATCCGGTGGAATAAGGGAAAACTTGAGGTAGATGCCACTCTTGATGCGAGCTTATATGGGATTTTCGCTTTTGGCGCATATCCTGCGGATGATGAAAGAGTAGAAAAAACCATGCGGCAGGTGCGTGAAAAACTGTGGAATAAAACGTCTGGAGGAGTCGCTCGCTATGAAAATGATTCCTACTATCGCGTTGAAGAAGGTTCTGGCAATCCCTGGTTTGTGACAACGCTGTGGTTAGCTCAATATTATATAGCTGCTGCAAAAAAGAAGGAAGACCTGAAGAAAGCTCTTGATCTTTTAAACTGGGTAGCTGCACACGCCCTTCCAAGCGGCATTTTGGCAGAACAAGTCAATCCCCAAACAAATGAACCTCTTTCAGTCTCCCCTCTGACCTGGAGCCATGGAACGTACATCGCAACCATTCATGATTATCTTAATAAGAAACTTTATTTTTCCTCGATCGCTAAGGAACGATAAAATCTTTGGATTTCGTCTATGTATGGCTGTAGATTATCTGGCAGTGGGTTTTTGTATATTGGGTGTGGAAAGAGAGTTGTGTTGGAATAGTTTCCCAATTGATCAAACGAAAGGATCATATAAAAGATTGCTTTCGTAGCATAGCTGAAAGTGGGGATTTCAGCAAAAGGGCGGTCTGCTTGTTCGATTGCTACCTCATGTCTAATAGAAAAGCCATTAGGGTCTTGGCTTATCGAAGAATATATGAATGGCTGAAGATGAGGCTCGCTCACATGTGTTAGAGCAGTATTGACAAGGTTTTGTAGATACGATCGATCAGAAACAAACGGTATCAATTTTTGAATGATGGGAGAGATATCATTCTGGTTGTCAACTGTTTCATTTAAAAGGTCAATATATATACCAGTGTTTCCAAGATCGGGTCGTAGCACAGGCATAATGGTCTTGGCAAGAGTGTCTCCATTCAGGCAAACCCATGATCCGCTCAGGGATGCTTTCATTTTTTCAACCTTTTCTTGATCTATACCTTCCCACTGCACAGCTTTGAGACTCATATCCACAAGCCATAAGGCATCATCCTTAAAAGTAAACATACGTTCCCAGGTTATATGTTCAGAAGTATCCCTTCTGTCGCCATCTATGAACATTGTCCTCGTCGATATGTTTTTTTGTGTGATTGTATAGGTTCCATTGTTGTGTAGTTCAACGCAAACTGGGAGATTCGAATGTCGTAACGGGCCTTCATCTTCCAAAGAGGGTAATTCAGATCTACAAATCGTAACTGCTTTGACAGGGGTGGCAGTCAAATATTGAGCTCCTGCAGTTGCTAGATTGAAAAAGAATTTCTTCCTTGGGTGCGTGCTGGTTGAATGCCATTCGAGTACGTTATTTATCATTTGAGATCGTGCATTATGATCGAGATCTCCGATCATATCGCAAAGAACATGGAATGAAGAGGAACCTGGTTCACTGATTTCTGAATGGCCGACAAGCTTTATATTTTCTGCGAAACGTTCGAAATCTTTCGCAACATTCATGGGATTAAAAAAATCTGCACTAATCAAACGGGCCGGAGGACACTGCCATGATGAGTTAAAACTATTCGGGAAAATAGTCTTTTGAGGTAACCGAAAGTGGGGTTCAGAAAAAAGCGGGGAACCTTTTGCAGAACAGATAATACCATAATCTTGGAAGGTTAACTCCACATCCCAGTTCAAAGGCTTTACTTTTTGCTCCATTTGTCGTTCAAAATGATCTTTATGATCATCAGTAACTGTCGAAGCAAGTTTCAAACATAGACTAGGGTCCCTCTCTTCCACTCCGATGCAATTTTTAAGTATCTCATGAGTCCATGTTCCCCCATATGTGTGTGCAAGGTAATGAGTCATAGGAGTCCAAAACTCCGCTCTTTGCACAAGTCTTGAATATCTACGTATTGATGGAGCAACAGCGGGTGAGGATTGGAAAAGTGCCTCTAAATCTATGTTAGGAGCGTGTTGTTGAGGGTCTGCTCCCATGGCTAATAACTGTTGCCAGTTTAGAGGCGATTGCCAAATCATTTTCTTGAGCAAACACTCAGAGAATGGTTTTTGGAGTATAGAGGATGTCCATGCAGTATCTGCTGTTAGCAAATGTGTACCTTTGGCTTGGCTTATACAGATCCTTATTGGATTTCCCTGACCGTCAAGAGTAGTATGGATTTGTCCCTCTATCGATCCAATCTTTCCCTTTCGATCAACCCCTTGTATGTAACAGAAGACATGATCAGATGCATCTCTTGGTACAATAACTATTTGTGCACATGCAGGCTTCATAAAGGAATTGCTCAATCGCATGTACTCTTCACTCGCCGCAACTAAAATCCCTCGAATACGTGCAGTAAGGGGATCATTTCCTTTAATCCATTGCATTAGTGCTTTTTCACTTTCTGGAGTAGAGGGGGTGATACTTTTGACGCCAAAATGTGAGAGCAGATCAAAGATTGTTATGTTTGGAATAAATTCATTGGGCTGCTTACATGTAGTTTGCAGCCACCATTGGCAAGAATCCTTCTTTTTCAAAAATGAAGGCACAATGCTATCCATATCAGGGTGACGAAAAGCTAAGGAAGCAGTTTCAGCAAGATAAAACTTCTTTGACCCTGTTAGTAATGCATGAAGCTCTGTTCCGTTGACAGCACTTTCCGGCGGTAATTTGATAGGTTCGTCCTGAGCAGAAAGACTCATGTGCCCCAGCTCGCCGTCGAAGTTTATAGAGCAGGTAACGCTCCACGAAACTGCTTTTGTTCTTTCGGAATCAATCTCAATTTTTTTGTTCCAAGAGGAAGTCGAAGATAATTTTATTAAAATAGATTTCCGATTTACCCAAAAAGAGGTTTCTGGCGTATGTGTCCAACGTATAGTTTCTTTTTGACCAACCCACTCCTCAATAGCGTTTGTAATTGTTTGGAGAAAGGAAGGCTGGCAACAGAGAATGATACTTCGCAGCTTTTTTACCTCAGGCACGCAGCATGCTTGGCTCTGAATGAGTGAAAGTACCTTTTGAGGGTCATTCAGTGAATTAAGCGCGGGTTGATCTAGGGAATGGAGGCATTTCAAGTGGGAGTACAGAGTACATAAAAGAGTATCGGTATTTACAGCCTCGTTTTGTATGTAGACATTCTTATTTTGCTGCATATAAGCAAAAAAAGCGTTCACAGCTTCTTCTAAAGGAAGAGAAAACAGCATCATGGCAAGGCGATGGCATGGAAGAATCTGCTTAATATAGGAGAGAATTCTTTTTCTGATTTTAAGGGACTCATGACAAACCAAGTGGGATAGGAATATTCCGGGTTCTCGTATTGAGAGCGCCCCAAACTGCAAGTAGTCATATAGATCTTGAAGAGCTTCAGTAAGGCAGCACACTTCCCGTTGCTGTATGGATGTCGGGTCTCTTGGGGTGGGTAAGGTTGCTTCTGCAATAGAAGCTATTTTCTGATTGTTAACCCAAAGATCAATCGATCTTTCGTCAGATAACTGAAGACGTGAGTAAAAATGGGTTGACGCTTGGGCCAGAATAGAAATGAACTGGTCCCTAAAGGGAACGTATGAACACTCAGCCATATTCCTCCTAAAAATTTCTTATTACTTCTCTTGTATCTTGATCATCCAGCTCTTTTCTCGCCCAATAGTTGTGGAGGGGCCATGACCTGGGTATACAACCGTTTCTTCGGGAAGCAAAGAGAGCTTATGCAAAGACTCAGCCATAAGGTGGGAATCGGAGAAAGGAAAATCACATCTGCCATAAGTGCCGCGAAACAGAGTGTCCCCGGAAAATAGAGCATTCTCTTCCGCATTATAGAAGCAACAGCTTCCAGGAGAATGGCCTGGTGTATGAATCACAGTCCATATGCTTTCTCCACAGGATAAGGAGTCCTTATCGCGGAGTAAAAACGTAGGGGTAACTGCCTCGCACTTGATCCACAGGTCTATTTTGTCTTTCCCAGGTTGCTCAAGATTTGGGGCGTCAAGCGCAGATATCGCAACAGGGACGTGGAAGGTATCTACGAGTTTTTTACAGCCAGCAAAATGATCTAGGTGGGAATGGGTGATCCAGATAGCTTTCAGGGAGAGAAGTTCCTCTGAGAGAAAAGAACAAACCTCTTTTTCGCAGGATGGCCCTGGATCTATGACAACAGCTTCCCCGGCTGAAACAAGCACGTACGTATTATTTGCAAGAGGGCCTGAAGGGAAACATTCAATCAGGAACAATGGATGCCTCTCTATCCTCAAAAAATCACAACGGGATGCCTCGCAACGCACTGGAGAGGATTCGAACCTCTGACCTTCTGGTTCGTAGCCAGATACTCTATCCAACTGAGCTACCAGTGCAAAAGAAAGAACAATGGTAGCATACTTGATCATTTTCTTTACTTGTAATACATTTTTTGATAAAATGTCCTCTTTTGTTTAAGGAAAATCTTTGTGAATCGAGAAAATTCAGCCGCCACTGCTTCTCTTGGGTTTAGGGGTCGGCTTTACAGTCTTATAGCAGCCGTTTTGACAGTAGGGCTGGCATCCTATTTTGTAGCTCCTATGCTGCCCATTTTTTGCGTCGAGACGGTGGCCCGAGGCGGTCTTGGATGGTCGCGCACCGATGCATGCTCTTTGTATGGCACCTACATGTTGATTGCACATATTGCTCCTTTTATAGGGGGAATTTTCGCTGACGTTTTGTTTGGGCATATAGCATCGATGTTGCTCGGCTATCTTTTTGCAGGGTATGGGATAGTTCTTCTCTGGTTTTTCCCGGAAACAATGATGGTGCCAGGTTTTCTTTTGTATGGCCTAGGCACTGGCTGCGTGAAAGTGGGTTTGGCAACAGCTGTAGGTACACTTTGTTCAGGGCCCTTCTCTGACCAAAGGAACAAGGCATATGAGTATCACTACTTTGTCTCTTGCATTGGCTTTATCGTGGGAAATTTTTTCTCAAACCTGTTCTACGATCTTTGGGGAATGAAAACCCTTTTTATTATTGGGTCTGTCGCTGTGCTGGTAAGCCTGATTTTTTACCTTTGCTGCCGGCCAAGAACCTTCAAACAATCTGTTCCTAAGGAAGAGGAGAGCGGGAGCCTTAAGGAAATAAGTATACCCTGGATGCTTTTGGGGGGTCTTTTAGGAATTAGTATCCTTTATTTTGCTTGCGGCTATCAGCTCAACTCCTCTCTCTCCATTTATCTCTTCCAACAAGTAGATAGAGTTGTGTTTGGATGGGCTGTGCCTGCCCTCTGGTTTATCGTATTTGGCTATATCGTAATGATTGCCCTCTCGCCGCTTCGACGAAAATTGTGGGAGCCTTTTGAACGCACGATTTCTTTTATTGAGCCGGTAAAACTTGGAGTGGGATTAGCGCTTCTTGGCATAGGCTTCGCGCTCTTTTCAGGGTGCGCTGCATTCCCGGAAAATTTGGGGAAAGGCCCTGTCCTCCTCCTCCTGCTTCTTGGAATGGGAGTATTTTTTATTTCTGACGCGCATGTGCGGCCTCTTCTTTTTTCCTCCGCAACAAAGTTTGCTCCTCAGAAGTATCGCACCATTGCTTCAGCAGTCGTTTATAGCACGGTTGGGTTAGGAGGAAAACTGGCGGGGTTTCTTGCAGGAGGCTCTGACATGTTCGGGTTTGCCTGGCTTTTCTCGATCTGTGCGGCTATAAGCGGATTCTCTTGTGTTGCAACGCTTCTTTTGTGGAAATGGCATGCAAAGCGCTCGCCCCAGCTCGAGGAAGCCTCAGCATAGGTGTAAGGGACTTGCGTAATATTCTTTTCTAGGACGTCTCCTTGGTCAGTGTGGAGGATTGTACCTTCAAAAAAGAGAGAAGGATCCAAAACCATCATTATCACTTCGCGGATAAATCCAATAAGCGGTTGGCGATAAAGATTTTCCACTGGGACCCAGAAAAGGTCTCCCTCATCGCACGGCAAAAGAGTTCCCTCGTTCTTCTCTGCCGTATAGACAAAAAGAAGCCACAAAGAATCTTTTCCCTCAAGAATAGTTTTTAAAATGCCTTTAAGGCGCATATTCTCTACATCGAGGCCAGTTTCCTCTTTCACTTCGCGGAAACACGAAGCGCGAATATCTTCTGCAAAATCTGTTTTCCCGCCCACGCCAGTACATAGGCCTTTCATGGGTTCCTTGTTCCTTCTCAGAATAAGGACTTTATTTTCTCGTCTATCAAAAAGGAAGCAGACGTTCCCTGTTGTAATCTTTTTGTTCATGGCGTAAAACTTTGCTCCTTTTCACAAGGAAAATCCTTCTTTCAGCGACCGATATTCCTGTAACTAACTGGAAGGGGGAATTGAGGCAAAAACTCGTGTACAAATGTTACATAGTCCTTAAATGTTAATTTTCTAGGCGGTCCATCACTATTATTAAGTTGAATAAGCCGATTTTTTGCAATAGGAGAGGAGAATGGAGCTGTAGGTAGAGAACGCAGAACAGTTATGTTTCCACCGACAGTTTCTTTTCCTTGGATAACCTGGAATGGATACGAAGTCGTCCAGGACGCGGTTGGTTTTTCTATATAGAATTTTACTTGAGATGCCGTGTCCATATGTTGTGATGCATCAGTC
>PMZB01000002.1 GCA_003170575.1 Chlamydiia bacterium
CATTTAGACAATGGATACTTACATATCGCTGTTGATGAAAAGTATCAGGGCAGTGTGGGGTCCTATAATAACTGGTTTACAAGATTTTTTTCTAAGCTGCTTGGTTGGTCTTCAGACATTCAGATCAATGGACAAGAATATAGGCTCAATAAAAGAGAATACGTACAGCTCTTGAATTCAGTAGGAGTGAATGCAACAACCAAGACTATTGTACAATTTCGAAATTTCAACGATCTCCATAATGTAACACCTCAAAATAACGGATTTATGCGGCAACACCTCTCGTCAGAAAAGGTGCATGGGTTGGGGCTCAGATTGATCAATGCAATTACTGGACAGAACATAGCGCTTGCAGAAAGCCTATTAGGAGAGGGTGCAGACCCAGACAAATATTTTTCCTGGAGAGCGATAGATAATAAATTTATCTATGGTAGGGATTTAGAAGAAGGTCTTCCCCGAGAAACGATTCCTGCTTTCGAAGAATATCAGTATACTCCCTTGCTTCGTGCTGCACATGTGCAAGACGTTGCTTTGGAAAACCTTCTCGTTCGTTTTGGAGCAAATCAGCAATTAACTGGAGAACACTGTCAGTTTTCAAGAACAGAGATAGGTAGGACTCAAGAAGTGGAAAATATACCTGTTGAGCGAGTTGTGGGGTATCATCGAGAGCCTGTTGTAGGGCTGAGGGTAGTGCCTTCTCACTATAGAGGAAACCATCGCCTTTCTTGCGGTCCAAAAGTAGTCCCGACAGTACACGTTCGAACAGTTGTAGACAAACGACCTGGCATAGATCAAGTGGTGCATGAAATACGGAAATTTCATGATGATTGGTATAATAGACAAACAATGAGGTTTGATGCTGCCACAGCAGGCAACATACTTTGGGATGCTCCCTCCCCGCCAAAAATACACCAATGGGAGGAAAGAGTATTTATTTCTAAAATTCCTGTCGCATAAAAAAAGCTCCCTTTATTTAAAAGGGTGTTTTTGCAAATCTTGAGGGGAATTCTCGCTTGCAGAGGTCTTATGAATAATCTAGAGCTGACATTGAGCCGCACGGAAAATACCCTGAGTCTTATTTCTGTGGTTCCAGGGTTGGGAAGTGCAGCTGGAGTAATGAAAGTTGCAGGTGGTATTGTTCAAACGATATCAGCCATATTTGCGGCTGTTATTGCCATGAGCCTGTTAATGGCTTCCCGAGGAAATTCTGACCTATTACGTCATAGCTGGGTACATATCAAAAATGGTGTAGGCAACATTGTTGCAGGCTCCATTGAGGCGATACCAGTTTTCGGAAGCTCTTTATTCTTTGGAC
Source organism: Chlamydiia bacterium (assembly GCA_003170575.1). Lineage (GTDB taxonomy): Bacteria > Chlamydiota > Chlamydiia > Chlamydiales > FEN-1388 > FEN-1388. The sequence continues at coordinate 1,316 of PMZB01000002.1, forward strand.
GGCTTTTCCTGGCAAAGTATCGGATTTTTCATTCTCCCTCTACACCAGAGCAGAGAAAAATGACCCCTGATCTAGATTCCCAGATTCGTAAAGTGGCTTTAAAGCGTGGGCTAGACGGTAACATCCCACAAGAACTCACAGAAGAAACATACAATCATCTAAGACTTAAAGCACACGTATTAACTTTTTGGTCAACCCAGTTCACAAAGTTCATGACTTATCCATCTCTCTCGGGCAAGGAATTCGATGAGCCTACTGACTGGAAGCGTGAAAATGTGGAAATGCTTGTTCAGTTGCCGACCCAGAGCTAAGGGATCGTACAGAAAATAACTTTTACAGTTACAGAGGGGAAAAACGGTTCAGATCTTGACGATTTTTCCGAAGCTCTCATATCCATAGATACCTGTGAGGAAAAATCGTCGAGAAAGGTCTTGTTTACGCAGCTCTGATCTTAATATCAACACCAGCAGGAAGGTTGAGCGTTTTAAGTGCGTCAATCGTCTTTGATGTTGGGTTCAGAATGTCAACCAGGCGTTTGTGGGTGCGAATCTCAAACTGCTCACGGGACTTTCGATCAACGTGGGGAGAGCGAAGCACTGTGTAGATCTCTCTCTTTGTTGGAAGAGGGATTGGTCCTACAACTGCTGCTCCGGTTCGTTTTGCTGTTTCCACGATGTCGGAAATTGACCGGTCGAGCACTCGCTGATCATACGCTTTCAGGCGAATTCGGATTTTTTGCCGTGCTGGAGAAGCTTTAGGAGCTTTTTCCGGTTTGGGATGCTTTTCAGTTTTTGGTTGCTTTTCAACTTTTGGTTGCTTTTCTTGCTTAGTCTGCTTTTCTTGTTTTGCCATATTTTGCTCTTATTTCTTCACGATTTCTTCTTGAATCTTCATTGGAACCGGCTCAAAGTGGCTTGGTTCCATCACATAGGTTGCTCTACCAGAGGAGAGCGATCGAAGTTGCGTTGAGTACCCAAACATTTCGCTTAATGGTACTTCAGCGTGGATGATCTGTGCCCCACCTTTCGCGGCATCTTGGCCCAGAATTTTTCCACGACGCCTGTTAATATCGCCTAGCACGTCTCCTAAAGATGCATCAGGAGCGGTGACATCAACCTTCATGATAGGTTCAAGCAGGCGAGGATTGGCTTTTTTCGAAGCTTCCCTGATAGCCATAGCACCGCAGATTTTAAACGCAATCTCGCTGGAGTCGACTTCGTGGTAGGATCCAAATACAATCTGAACCTTAATGTCAACAAGCGGATACCCGGCAAGAACGCCATTCATCAGGCCTTCTTCAATACCCTTGATCGTCGGAGCTATATACTCTTTAGGTATAACGCCACCAACAATCTTGCTGACAACCTCGTTGCCTTTGCCGCGCTCGTTGGGCTGAATTTCAATCTCAACGTGAGCATATTGACCACGGCCGCCAGATTGTTTGACAAACTTGGTCTGGGCAGCGCTTGGAATAAAGATGGTCTCTTTGTATGCAACCTGTGGCTTACCTACGTTTGCTTCAACACTAAACTCACGGCGCATCCTGTCGTAGATAATTTCAAGGTGCAACTCTCCCATACCAGAGATAATCGTCTGCCCGGTCTCTTCATTCGTGCTGACACGGAATGTTGGGTCTTCATCGGAAAGAGCAGAAAGAGCAAACGCAAGCTTTTCTCGATCCGCCTTGGACTTTGGTTCAATGGCCATCGAGATAACTGGTTCAGGAAATTCCATTTTTTCGAGAAGAAGGGGTTCATCGAGTGAGCAGATTGTATCTCCTGTTGTGAGGCTTCTCGGTCCCACAATAGCTGCGATATCTCCAGCATAAAACTCATCCCGATCTTCTCGCTTATTCGCATGCATTTGCAGAAGGCGCGATACCCGCTCCTTCACGTCTTTTGTTGAATTATAGATGGTTGTGCCCTTGGCAAGTGTTCCACTATAAATGCGAATGTACGTAAGTCTCCCGACATACGGGTCAGACATGATCTTGAAGGCAAGAGCTGCTAACGGATCTGTGTCAACAGGGTGAATGGGTATTGGCTCATGAGTGCCGATCTCATATGCGTGGACCATGCCGCGATCTTCTGGAGAGGGGAGCCACTCTACAACCGCATCCAGAAGCTGCTGTACGCCTTTATTTTTAAAGGCTGAACCGCAAAGCACTGGAGTAATTTTGTTAGCACATACAGCTTTGCGCATTGCTGCATTAATCTCTTGATCGGTGACATTGTCTGGATCTCCATACACTTTGTCGAGAAAGGCAGTATTAGAGTCATCAAGTGTGCAAAGATCTTCAAGGAGCTCTTTTCTCATTTTCTTGCAGGTTTCAAGCATGTCTGCAGGAACTTCTGTTTCTTCCCAGTCAGCACCAAGTGTCTCATCATGAAAGTAAAAAGCGCGCATCCGAATAAGGTCTACCATGCCTTTGAAGCCACTTTCAACCCCAATGGGGCAGTGGACTGGCCAAGCATTGGCACCTAGCTTCTCGCGCATACTTTCAACAGCGGCAGTAAAATCAGCGCCCGTTCTATCCATCTTGTTGACAAAAGCGATACGAGGAACACCATATTTATCCGCTTGCCGCCAAACTGTTTCTGATTGAGGCTCTACGCCGCCAACAGCGCAGAAGACTGCTACAGCACCGTCCAGAACGCGAAGCGACCGTTCGACCTCGATAGTAAAATCAACGTGGCCCGGAGTGTCGATAATATTGATGCGATACAGAATCGAATCTTTCTTCCAGAAGACAGTTGTAGCAGCGGAAGTAATTGTGATACCCCGCTCCTGCTCCTGAGGCATCCAGTCCATGGTTGCTGCACCTTCGTGCACTTCACCAATCTTGTGGGTTCGCCCTGAATAGTACAAAACCCGTTCTGTTGTGGTCGTCTTGCCAGCATCAATGTGTGCCATGATGCCGATATTACGGACGTGATTAATGATATCTTGTTTCGGTCTTGACATATGTTTTTACCATTTGTAATGAGCGAAGGCTTTATTAGCCTCAGCCATTCTGTGAGTCTCTTCCTTCTTCTTGATTGTTGTTCCCTGATTATTGAAACAATCCACAAGTTCAAGAGCTAGTGCTTCTTCCATTGCTTTGCCTGGACGTTGCCGTGAGTACGTGATAATCCAGTGCATAGCAAGAGATGTTTGACGTGCTGGAGGTATCTCAACAGGCACTTGATAGGTAGCGCCGCCAATTCTTCGTGACTTTACCTCGACAAATGGCTTTGCATTTCCTAGTGCTGCTTCAAAAGCCTCTATCTTACTTTCTGCTTTTACGCGTGAGGCAAACTTTTCCAAAGCTCTATATACAATGGTTCGTGCCACACTTTTCTTGCCATTCATCATCATTTTGTTGATGAATTTAGCAAGAATAAGACTGCCATATTGAGGATCAGCTTGGATCTCTCGCTGGAGAGCTCTTCGTCTTCTAGCCATAACTGTTCAAATCTCGTTTCTTCTTTGAATAAATTTACGATACCCTTACTTAGGCATCTTTGCTCCATATTTGGATCTACCTTGCTTCCTGTCTTTTACAGGAGCTGTGTCGTACACGCCACGAACAATGTGGTAGCGTACGCCAGGCAGATCTCGCACTCTGCCGCCACGGACAAGCACAATACTGTGCTCTTGAAGGTTATGTCCTTCCCCGCCAATGTATGCAATCACCTCTTGCCCTGTTGAGAGTCGCACCCATGCTACTTTTCTCAAAGCAGAGTTTGGCTTTTTCGGTGTCTTGGTCTTTACCTGAACACATACGCCACGCTTTTGCGGGCATGCTTTAAGGGCAGGAGACCTTCCCTTTCCTTTATTGGGTCTGCGCGGAGAGCGGACCAACTGGTTTATTGTTGGCATATCAAGCCTTCTTCCTTCAGTAACAAATCAATAAAAAAACTCTTCTCTACCACATGATATTTCTTTGTCTAAAAGGCGTAAAAAAACCCTTCCTTATTGGAAGGAAGAACCGTTTTGACAAAGTATACGTGTGCTGAGGTCACAAACGTAGGGAAGATGCTATCATGATGCTGCACTTCCGCTCAAGCACTTGTTTTGTAGAAAAA
>PMZB01000139.1 GCA_003170575.1 Chlamydiia bacterium
ATGATTTCTGCTTTTGTCCTGTCTGCCGATACTCCTGCATTTACGGTGACGATGTTGCATTGATAAATTTCCTCTAATATCTCAACATCTCCTTCTCCACCCCAAAGAGGGATGGGAGGAAGCGGTAAGTCTTGAAGCTCCTTCTCTGCTTGTCTTATTGCAGCTTCATCAGCGTTCTTTGCTTTTAGCTCTTGGATTTTTGCTTCTTTTTCTGCAGCAACTGCGTTATGTTTTTCTTTTTGTTCATTACAATCCTCTACAGTTAAATGCACTCGTTTCTTGTATTCGTTAAATTTCTCCTTTCCTCCATAAAGATCAGTGAATTTTTTTATTTTTACAGGATCTGTAAGGTTGTTGAGATAATCTGAGACATCTTTTCTCATATCTCTTTTTGAGAATTCTTTTTGAGATCCTTTTTCTTTCTCTAGCTGTGTCAAAACCTGGGCCACCGAATCATAGAAACAATCGCCTGTGGGATGGGCTATGCCTAAAGTTCCTCGATGTTCTTTTTCTTTCAGGTATTCAATGACTGCTGCTCTGTTTTTAATTGTTTCTTGTGATACAGCAGGTTTTTGAGGTTGTTGACTTACAATTACCTCTTCGAGCTCTTCAGGGATTTCTTCTTGCTCTTCTATCCCCGAGAACCAGTCACCCTGCTCTTCTGCCATGCTTTCTACAGTTGGGGATGGCTTGCGGTGCGGGGGTGAGGGAGGAGGTACTGAAGGTTTAGGCGGCAATAGAGTAGTTCCCGCCACGTTCTCGATATTTTTTTCTTCCTCCGTTTTTTCGTTCCCAGTCTTTATTTTTACTCTATGTGTGAAATAACGAAGTGCGGCCATAGTTCCAAGACCAAGCGTGAAAAGGCTCGCAATGGCGGTTTTAAAGAGAACCAATAGTTTTTCCGTTGTCTGCATTTTTTGCAGGTTCTCTATGGCATGATGGGAGGGATCAAAAGGATTAAAACAATAGGACAATGCGTCTAAGATTCTCATAGTGGACGCTTATTTTTGTGCTTCAGCTTCCGAGCGTTGTTGTTGCTGCAGCTGATCCTGTTTCTGTTGTTGCTGTTTTTGCCACGCTTTTCGTCGTTGATACTGTTGATCTCTGCGCTGGTTCTCCTCATTAATGACGCGCCGGCGCTCTTCATCTTGATTGATGTATTCCCGGTTTCTGTCCTGACGCTCCCAGTCCTCTTTTCTGTATTGTCTCTCCCTATCTTGCCGTTCTGCATCTTCCTTTGCGTAATCATTTGAATCAGCAAGCAGCATTGGGGCAAATCCGCCTAAGAGCATGACTCCAGCAAAAAAAACATATCTACTCATAGCAGCCTCGCGTAAACTTTCATATTTTCTCTCGTCATAGAATATTTTCTTGAAAAATTCAAGAGAAAATATTACAAAGATGAAAGAGGCCTTCTTTGTGATTAGAGGAGATTGTCATGGGATGGGTTCGTTTCCTTAATATGGTAATAGCATGTGTATCGCTCTCAGGAATAGCGGTAGCTGGGGCAAGCGTTGGAGAAGAGGCTCCGGATTTTCATGGAAAGGATCTTGAAGGAAAGGACTGCACTCTTTCTCAGTTTAGAGGAAAAATCGTTGTGCTGGAATGGACAAATCCAAAATGTCCTTTTGTCCGCAAGCAATACTCACAGGATAATCTAGATGGTGTAGGTGCTCTTTCATCCATGCAAAAAATGTACACAGATCCTGCCATGGGAGCTGTGTGGATAATGGTTGCCTCTGCCGATCCAGCCAGTTCTTCTTACTTAGATGCCGCTGGGTGGAAAGCTCAACTGGAGAAATGGTGTGCCTCTCCAACCGCGCTTATTATCGATGACACAGCAGAAATAGCACGCCTGTATGATGCCTGGTGTACCCCTGAAGTTTTCATTATAAATAAAGAAGGGATCCTACTCTATAGAGGAGCAGTCGATAGTATTCGCGGAGCCGATCCCAATGAGGTTACAGCTCCCGCCAATCTTCATTGGCTGCGCAATGGGCTAGAAAATGCCATCAAAGGAAGGCCTGTTATTCCTCCAGAAACAATACCCTACGGCTGCCGGATTCGGTAAGGAGGAATTGGCTTTACAGTCAATTCAGTAATTATTCGAGCAAAAATTCAGACTTTGCCTGGGAAATATCTCTCACAAAAAGAGTGGTGTATTTGTTATAATGTCCTTTAATTTTTAGAGGATAACGATTGTGGGGAAATATACTATTTCTCTGTCTGAGAAATTTCGCCCAACAGAATGGGAACATTTTGTGGGTCAAGAAAAATGGCTGCAGGAAGGTGGGTTGATTCGTAATTCTATTGCGAGGCAACATCCAGCAAATATTTTATTGTGGGGGCCTCCAGGGAGCGGAAAAACATCATTTGCAGGACTCTATATTCGCTCTTTTCCCTGTCCCAACGTTGATCTTCATCCAACTCGATTTCAGGCTGCAGAAGTCAAAAGAGTGATTGAGGAAGCAGAGCGCTCACCCCTTTTTCGGCCTACGATCATGTGGATTGATGAGGTGCACCGTCTTACCCGTCCACAGCAGGATCTTCTTTTACGAGCAGTTGAACAGGGGCTGATAACAATCATAGCGGCTACTACGGAAAACCCTTCTTTTGTTCTTTCAAACGCCCTTCTTTCACGGCTTACAACCCTTTCCTTTCAACCACTGGATAAAGAAGAGTTAGGGAGAGTCGTGGAGAGGGTGCTGAAAGCATATCCACAGATAAGCCTGGAGCAAGATGCAAAAACAGTTTTAACGACCTGGGCATCAGGAGATGCAAGAAAGCTTCTTTCTGCACTGGAGCCTCTGACTGAGCGGAAAGAGGCTGCAACATACACTGTGGATGGATTAAAGGAGCACCTTTCCTCTCACGTAGGCTCAATAACGGCAGAAGGAGAGGGAAAATATTTGTTAATTTCAGCCCTTCATAAGGCTGTGCGCGGGTCTGACTGCCAAGCAGCCCTCTATTATCTTGCGCGGCTTCTCCATGCAGGAGAGGATCCACGGTATATTGGCAGGCGCCTTATCAGGATGGCAACAGAGGATATTGGTCTTGCAGATCCCCAAGCCCTCTCTTTGGCTCTAGCCGCACTTAAATGCTTTGAGACATTAGGAAGTCCTGAAGGAGAGCTAGGCCTTGCGGAAGTGACGATTTATTTGGCTCTTGCTCCGAAAAGCGCTTCTACCTATGTCGCCTTCAACGAGGTGAAGGAAGTGGTGAAAAAAACATCTCACATTGCTCCTCCATCCCACATTCTTAATGCGCCAACAAATTGGATGAAGGAACGTGGGATAGGCGAGGGATATATCTGGGATCATGATGCTCCAGAGGCATTCTCAGGCCAGGAATATTTTCCCGAAGGGGTTGAAGAGCGAGAGTATTATCGCCCAGTAGAGCGGGGGTTTGAGCGAGAACTAGAAAAAAGAATCCTCTACTTCAAGAAGCTAAAAGAGAAAAAGGCGCAATCTTAGAACGGAAGCTTATCCTTCAGATCCGCCGCTGCCTCTGGGCTTGCAAGCTGGAAATATTCATTCATCACTCGTAATCTGCGCATCTTGGGTCTTATGTTAGAAATGACTTGGGCTACCTCGCTTGATGGCTTGCCAACAAGGTTGGCTGCTGTATCAATATCTTTTTGTATGTCTGCTATTTTTTCATGAAAGCCTCGAATGTCACGCGAGGGGTTATACTCTTCGAGTTTCGCTGCTGATAGTGATGTTTTGGCTAGAAGATATGCCACCCTGTCTACTTCTCCAAGCGAGATTTTAGGCGCTATTTTGTCCGCCGCCTTAAGCAATAAAAGAAGCGGCACATCTGAGGAGAAGAATGCTTCAAGAAGGTATTTTCTAAATGGTTGCCTCTCTTGCAAAAGAAGGGAAGAGACCTCAGTTTCGTTTTTTGCCATTTTGATTATGGGGGAAGCTTTTTCCGAACCGATAAGGCGTGCAATATTTTGCACCTCCCCCTTAGAAATGAGCTCGGGCAAATTTTGAGGGCCAATTTTAGATGGTTCTTGGCAGAATCTTTTAGCAAATGGTTTAAGCACCTCGTCAGGCTGATTTGCAATATTTGCGAGATCATTTTCTATCAACTTTTCCACAAAGTCTACGCACGCTTGTTCGACCAGATTTTTACAGTAGGAAACATCGCTTCCAGTCTTCTCATATGCGGCAAGGATGGTTAATTGATCTTGGGGAGAGCGGCCTTCCAGAATTGCTTCTTGGATTTCATTAGGGAATCTAGGGAATAGAGGCCCTATATCTTCAGGTGGGGTAGGCTCAAGAAGATCCACGACTAAGTCCGCTCTTTGAAGTTTACTCAAAAGATCTCGCAGTAGGTTTGCGGGGATACCCTCTACAGTGCAAATAAAGTTTACAATCAATCCAGGATCAAGTTTTTGTTCTGAAGTTGCAAGCAGTCTGTTGGTTAGGTCTGAAGTAATAGTCTTCATTTGATCCTTATTCAACAGAACAAACAGATCCATCAAGTACGAGGTAGGTATATTTGTATCTTGAAATAAACGAGAGAGAAGCTCTGGATAGGTATCAAGAATCTCCTTGGCTTTAGCGGCATCTGTTTGAATTTCCTGATACTCCTTTTCCCTCTGAACTATCCGGAACAAAAGGTTCTCCTCTGGGATTTTCATGGCAGCAAATGCTTTGGCAAGAACTGTTGCATCAACCGAATCAATAAGCTCTTTGCCAACTGTTAGGAGGGTTTCTTGTTTCATGGTTGTGTCCGCACAAAAGAGGGGCAAAAGGTCCGTGTTAATCGGTTTAGTTTTGGAAAGTGCATCAAGGAGTATGTCTAAAGGCTCTTCACGCAACCTTTGGTAAAGGTACTCTGGCTTTTTGATTGTGTTTGCAAGAGCGCATGCTGTTGTAAGATCAAAATTTTTTGAAGATAGCAGGCGCGTTGCTATTTCTTCTTGCATGTCCGTGGGAAGTTGCGTCAAGGTTTCAGCAATTGCCTGGGCATCATTTTTAGAAATGAGGTCTTGAACATACCTTGGAACCAGAAGAGGTCTGAAAAATTGGGAAAATGGCCCTGGCTCCTTTATAGAGGCCCAAGTCTTCTCACTCTCGTCTGTATTTTTGAGGGAAGAAAATTGTGCAAAAAGAGCATTAGCAATGATATGCATCTCTTGTTGTGTGACAGAGGCCAAAAGCCCATTTGCGATGGATACAAGGGTAGAAATTCCAATGTCATAATTAGCAAAAAATGAAGAAAATAGGTCAGAACGTATCTCTAAGGGTGTTTTTGAGAGTAAGGATGCAGCTTCACTCATATTTTTTGCGGCATTGATACAGGCGTTTTCTTCAACCTTAAGCAAAATTTTTCTCTGGAATTGAGTTTTTAGCATCTTAAGAGCCGCTTCTTTACTACACCGAGAAGCAAGTGCATCGATAAGAAAGGGTTCTTCCTCTGGGGAAAGCAAAAGCTCTGCAATCGCATACAAGAACGAGATATCTTGATTTGGGTCTTTAAAAAATTCCTCTTTGGCATGAGGATTTTTTTTAAGAAAAAGAGCAATGCCTTTATTAAAAGCGGCTTCGTCCTCGCTCTTATTTAGCCAGTTTTGCAAACGATTGGGGAGGCGCAAAAAGAAAGGCTCCCTTTTTGGAGGCACTACTGAATCAGCACCAAGTCGCTTGAGAAGTTTTTTCTGAAGGGATTTCCTGCGCATAGGAGAAAGGGTTTTAGCTGAAGCAAAAAAGGCGCGCGCTATGCTGATTTGTTGGGCTGGATCGGCCGCCTTGGAAGAGAAAAATCGCTTTTGCAAACTGTCTCCCGAGTGTAGGAGAATACGAGCATTTTCCTCTGAGGAGGGCGCGCAAAGGCATTTATTCAACTCAATTCTTTCGAGAATTTTCTCTTCAAGCTGTTTTGGAAAATTTTCTGGAAATTCTTTAATTTTTTCGTACCTTTTTGCCAGGTCTGGGATAAATGTTTCAGCAACCTCTTCAGGCAGGGGTGCAATGCTGATAAGCAGCTCTTGTGGATCGATGAGAGACGACGTAAGAAGCGGTGGTAAAATAGAGGCCAAGGCATCTTGTGGGAGATCTTTCAATGGTTTTTTGATAAGAAAAGCTTCAAGAGCAAATACAGGACCTTTATTACGTACAAGAAATTCAAAAGCTGGATCTAGCAAAGAGTTTTTTTCCAGGCTGTTGATAAGTCTGTCAAGAGCCTTGGGTCTTTGCTCTGAAATAAGAGTGAGGTATGTTTCAAAATATTGAGCGGAAAATGGTTTTTTTGCGGCAATGATGTTTTCTGCTACGGGTAAAAATTTCTCGCGTAAAGCTCTTGTGGCAAGGCGGCCAGAAAGGATATTCCAACAATCATTTTGATTTGTTTGGCGCAAAAATGACTCTGCAACATATGCGTTAAGCGCTTCTTCTGAGGGAAGCCGCTCAAGTAGTGTCAAGAGTAAGCTAAAGGGAATATCTTTGCTTTGGAAAAGAGTTTCTTTAAAAGACGCATCTTTCAGACTCTCCAAAATTTTCTCCCAATCTTTCTCACCCTTAGCTGTCAGCATGAACTGTACAAGCTCCTGTCGCTTGACCTCTTCAGCGAATTCTTTTGGTATGGCGGGGGAAAGGGGGTGGTGAAGTTCGCGAATGCGAGCAGCAACATCTTCCAGGAAAAGAGGGATCTGAGCTTTCGGAATAGCTAAAATAAATCTTTCAATGGTTTGCGG
>PMZB01000196.1 GCA_003170575.1 Chlamydiia bacterium
TTTCAATGTTCCTCCTCGGAGGCCTGGGAACGGGTTGTCGGCGCTCTCCAGATGAAGTATGGAACGACACAAAAACTGCTGGCAGACACGTTGGCCGTGGTGTTGACACCATGGGAGGCAAGCAAAGCTCTTCCAGACAGGTTAAAGATGGCAGTGAGTTTGGATATGAAAGTTCAACTGGCGGCGCATCCAGAGCAAACAACGATTTTGTGCCTCTTGATGATGATAAGCTGGGCCTTCAAGTAGGGGATGCTGAAAATTTACCTGCACCAAAAGACTCTCCAGGCGACCCAGGAAGCCCTGTTCCAGGAATTGAAGCGTTCCGGGATCCTGCACAAGATCCTGAATTGGCGCCCATTTTTGAACATGTCCACTTTGAGTACAACTCCAGCCTTATCAAAGGGGATGAAAACATCAAAATTGTCCAAAAAATAGCTGACTACATGAAAAACCATCCTCGCCTCTACGCATTTGTAGAAGGGCATTGTGATAAGCGCGGATCTGCAGCATATAACATGGCTCTTGGTGCAAATAGAGCTAATGCTGTCAGAGGAGAGCTTATCCAAGAAGGCGTTTCTCCAGACAAAATCTTTACCATTTCCTATGGCAAAGAAAAACCACTGTTTGAAGATGAGGGAGAAGAATTTTTCCGTCTCAACAGACGTGCACAGTTTAAGGTGTACGAAAAATGACAGGTCACATATCCCTCCTAAAGTCGGGATATGTGAATGAATTCAGGGTCGTGAAATTTAAATTCTTTGGGTGCAAAGTTGAGAAATCATGCTGACACAGGTATGAACACGATAATTGTTGTTGTATCTTCCCTTTCTGTGAGCAACAGAGCTCACGTTCACATACTCCGACGAAGGAGGGGTATGTGAATAGACTGATTCTTGGTATTGCGCTTATCAGTTCCCCTTTGCTTTCAGAAGACCCTTCTTCAAACGCCCTCCTTCATCGAGTGAAAAACTGCGAAGTTGAAATGGAGATGCTGAAAAACAGCATCTCCACTCAGGAGCAGTCTAGAGAAGCTCTTGAGAAAGAAGTGTCACAGCTCCTGAAGGCAACAAGAGAGTCGCTTCAAGAGACAAAAGAGGGAACATCGTTTAAACAGAACCAGATGGATAGAGCTCTTGACAAGGTTGTTCAAGATTGCAAGCAGCTAAAAACTCACTCAAATGAGCTTTCCAAAACAGTCAATGAGCTTGCTCAAGCCTGTCAGGAACTCAAAGAGACTACATCTCGGCAAGGTCAAGCGATAAAAGAGCTTGAGCAAGCTATGCGTGCCATCACTTCCGCTATGGGAGGCAAAACCTCCTCTAAAAGCTCGGGGAAAACAGCCTCTTACACAGTCAAGAGCGGTGATTCACTTGAAAAAATCGCTCGAGCACATGGAATGACTGTAACAGAACTAAAAGAACTGAATAATCTAAAACAGTCTACAATCCGTGCAGGGCAAGAATTGAGCGTAAGAGAGCTATGAAACATACAAGCATCTCCTTGGTCGGTGTGTTCGATTCCGGGCTTGGTGGTTTGTCTGTCGTCAGGGCTCTGAAAATGGCTCTTCCACACACTTCTTTTGTCTATTTTGGGGATACGGGCCGCTTTCCTTATGGCACAAAGAGCACTGCCACTGTGCGGCGGTATTCCATGGAAAATACGTCATTTCTGCTATCAAAAGGAGCAGAAGTTATTGTAGTCGGATGCAACACTGCCACTTCTGTGGCACTGGACACTCTTTGCAAAAAATTTCCCCTCCCTATTTTTGGGGTGATTGAGCCTGCAGCAAAAAAGGCAGCTTCTCTCACAAAAAACGGCCGTATTGGGGTTATTGGAACCATAAGAACCATAAAGTCGCAAAGTTACAATAAAGCTATAGAACGGCTATTGCCAGAAGCGTGTGTGTTTTCCACAGCCGCGCCATTGCTTGTATCGCTTATAGAAGATGGATCGCCCTCACACACCATTACAAGGGATATTGTACGGGAATATCTGCGTCCGCTTAAAATGCAAAAGATTGACACCCTCCTTCTCGGCTGCACTCACTACTCCCTCCTAAGAAACCTTATTCAAGAAGAGATCGGAGATGCTGTTTCCATCATCGACCCTGCTGACAGTATTGCTGAGGCTCTCTGTGAAACCCTTTCTTTCTCCCAGAAAGACAACCCAAAGTATCAGTTTTTTGCCTCAGATGATCCAACACGATTTAAGAAAGTAGGCGAACTTTTTTTAGGGATGAAAATGGAAGCTATTTCCATAGGAGGTGTTCTTTGACTCTCTATGAATCGTCCGAGGCAGTAGCTACAGGCCATCCCGACAAGGTTGCTGATCATATCTCTGATGCAATTTTAGACGCTTGTTTAAACCAAGATCCGGAAAGCCGCGTTGCTGTTGAAACACTTGTTGCACATCAGCTTATCTCCATTGGAGGAGAAGTCACATCACGCGCTCGATTAGACCTTGAACAAATCGTGCGAGGAGTTATCTCTGATGTTGGATATACAACATCTACCTTTGGAGATCTTCTCTCAACCTTTAAGCTTGTCTCTTCTCTTACTGAACAATCCCCCGATATCTCGCAATCGGTTGTGCAAGGCACGCACCTTACTGCAGGCGACCAGGGAATGATGTATGGGTATGCCTGCACTGACACCCCGACCTTTATGCCGCGCTCCTATGAAATAGCCCGCAGCTTGGTCCAGGCAATACAAAATAAACGCACTTTATGCCCCTTTCTCGGACCTGATGGAAAAGTCCAGGTATCCATCCATCCTGGCAACCAAGCGCCCTTTACAGGCTCTGCAGTTGTCTCATGGCAGCATAGCCAGGCAGTTACCTTGGAAGAAGTGCGAGATACGCTTCATGCCTGCGTGGAGGAAATATCCGAGAAGTTTCAATTTAAGCCCAATCTCCTGCTTCTCAACCCTTCTGGGCGATTTGTGCTTGGAGGTCCTTTTGCTGACACAGGTCTTACCGGTCGAAAACAGGTCGTGGATAGTTACGGAGGCAGTATTCCTCATGGCGGCGGGGCGTATTCAGGAAAAGATGCAACAAAAGTAGACCGGTCAGGAGCCTACATGGCGCGATGGGTAGCCAAACACGTTGTAGCAAGCGGAGCAGCCAATCGGTGCATGGTACAGCTCATTTTCGCTATCGGGAAAAAAGACCCCCTGCATATAGAGATAGAGTGTTTTGGGACAGAAAAAGTACCTCAAGAAAATATCAAGAAGGCGCTTCTTAGCACTTTTGATTTTTCGGTTGAGGGAATTATACAAGACCTTGACTTGCGCCAGCCTATTTTTACAAAAACCTCCAGCCTCGGCCATTTTGGAAGAAATGGGTTCCCATGGGAAGAACTGACCCGGCTCAAACCGTTCAGCTCGCTTTTGTGAAGCTTAATCATCAGCCTTAAAGCGGTAACCCACGCCGCGGACTGTTTCGATATGTTCGAAATTGGGGCCAAGCTTTCGTCTGAGAGCTGCTACATGTACGTCAATGTTGCGATCTACGACATAGGCATCGTCATTGGAAAGATCATCGAGCAACTGGTTTCTAGTAAGCACCTTGCCGCGGTTTGAAACAAGACGTCGCAAGATGCCAAATTCAGAAAGGGTTAAGGAAATTTGTTTGTCTCTCTTTTTTACAAGATAGGTTTCTATTTCAATAGAATAATCGCCAAAAACAATGACTGGAGAAGATTTTTCTTCCTCACTGTTTCGGCGAAGAACAGCTTTGATCCGTGTAAAGAGAACGCGCGGAGAGAAAGGCTTAGTCACATAGTCATCCGCCCCTAGCTCTAGCCCCAACACAATATCTGTTTCTTCACTTTTTGCTGAAAGCACAATGATAGGAATATGACTTAACTTGGGCGTGCTCTTAATGCGTTTACATACATCAAACCCGCTTTGCCCTGGCAGCATGATATCAAGGATAATGATATCAGGAAGTTCTTTCTCCACAGCAGCAAACCCATTTAACCCATCGGCTGCTGTCACTATCTTGTATCCCGAAATGTCAGCATGCAATCGGATCAGCTCAGCAATATCTTCTTCATCTTCGATCAGCAATATTTTTTGTTTCTGCATACCTTCTACCTAGAATTAAGAAAGGCTATGCTACCAAAAAAACTTTTTGCCCACAAGAGTCCCTAAGTTTTCAGAGAGACTTAATCTCGATTTAGGGGGTTTGAGCTAAAGGTGGCTAGTTTGCCTGTGTTCAATCTTTTATAATATTGGCGGAGTCATGCATAGCTTAAGCTGTCATTTGCTAGTCATTTGCCTTCGACCGAAGGGAGGAGGCAAATGACTATTAACTTTGGTCCCTAAAACGCAGCACTCCCTGGGATGCGTGGGAAGGGGATTACATCGCGAATGATATCAAGCCCTGTGACTAAACGGATAAGCCTCTCAAAACCAGCTCCAAAGCCTGAATGGGGCACNNGACCGAAGGGAGGAGGCAAATGATTAGCAACTTGAGTTAATACCAAGAGCTTCAAAAATTTCCCTCTGCAGCACACTGTCAGTTATTTCTTTTGCAAGGAGCTCTCGTTGGTGGGGTGATGAAGTAGCAGATGTGATTTGCTTCAACCTTGCTAAATCATCCTGTATCTTCTTCTCTTCTACCCTCAATTCATCTTGCTCTTTGCTTAAGGAATACGCTTTCTTCCCGGTGAGAATGGCAAGCGCTCCGCACCCAGAACCCGCAACAACAAGTTCAACTCCTACTGGGGGTACAAGAAAGACATAAGGTATACCCAATACTAACATCATCCCACTACCAATTCCAAAAACAGCACTTCCGATTATATTTAAAATCTTGAAAAATTCAGTTTTGTCTCGGTTTTTTGCGTTCTCTTCGAATCTAGGTTTAAACTTTTCGTGACTTGTGTTGATCTTATCACACTCTTCTGGAGCAAGCGGCTTGGGTTGCAATTGTACATCGTACTCTGGGGCTTTTTCATCTTTACTTGGAAGATTGCTTATAAG
>PMZB01000285.1 GCA_003170575.1 Chlamydiia bacterium
GACACAAGAAGTTGATATGTCTCTAAGAGAATATATTCTGGAAGAGAGATATGATCTTCAGTATTCCATCTACAAAAAAGCAGCGGAGGCAGCCTTTCCTCAATACCCCTTTGGAGGCTTTTTCTTCGTTTTTGTGCGAAACCTTGCCCTAGGAAAAGAAAGTATTGTAGAAGGAGGTCAGGTGTGCCAATAGAGCTTCTTCAAGAACTTTTCCAGCAAGGAAGAGTTGATCAATTGGATGTAGATATATGTAAGAGCTTTGCCCCATCAAAGATTTTAGGACTGTATCTCTCCCGAGCTTTTAGAGCTGGGTTTATGTCTGTGGAAGTTGGTGAAAAATGCACCCCGTCAGTTGAAATCATATTCCTTGATGATACGATGCAAGCCCCTTCAAAGGAGCTTGGAGAGGTCTTAGAGAAGGCTATTGTAGAGGAGTTTAGAGCAAAGAGGTTTCCCCCGGAATGTATCAAGGCAGATGGCCCCAAAGTATCGTTTCCGTATGCTCAGGCAATTGAAAACTCAATAGTAACGAACATCAAGAAGATTGCATGTGCCCAGCCAGATGTGTGTTTGGATGAGAAAAAGATCCCTCAAATTTTAGATTGCTCTTCTCTTCATCCTGATCAAAGAAAAGCGGTGGAGATTCTTCTTACAACATCATGCGGCTTTTTAACTGGCGGGCCTGGCACTGGAAAAACCTTAACTGCAGGCGTATGGCTTGAGGCGCTTAAAAAAAGCGCATTATCGCCAGTGTATGTCGGCCTTGCCGCCCCTACGGGGCGCGCCGCGAAAACGCTTGCAGCTTCACTCCAAAAAACTTTCGGGGAAAATGCTTCTTTTGATGTGCAGACAATCCACCGCCTCATATTAAGCCCCTTTTCCCATGTTCCCTACAATGTGCTCATAGTAGATGAGTGCTCGATGATCGATTCAGCGCTTTTTGCAAAGCTTCTTAAAGTAATTCGTCCAGGCACAAGAGTTCTTTTCTTGGGAGACAAGGACCAGCTGCCTCCCATTGATCCAGGACAGCCCTTTGCACAACTTCTTACATCTTTTCCCCAAGGCGCGAAAAAAGCTCATCTTTCTGTTTCTTTTCGCACGGAATCAAAAGAGATCTTGGAAGTGGCTCGGGCCTTTTTGCAGGGAGAACCTTCTCGAAAACATACTGGTGCAGTCTCTTACTTCAACATAAAAGAGCTAGGCACCCTTATAGAGAAATTCATAGTTGAGCCGTGGGAGAGGGCAACCACACTTAATGATGCCAATGCCGCCTTAAAAGACACAATCCTTTTAACGCCAACGCGCGTTGGACCGCTAGGCACACAAGAGATCAACCGGTTTGTTCATTTCAGAAGGAAAAAAAATTCGCTTACCCCTGTTGTCTTCTTAAAAAATAATCACGAGCTTGGCGTGATGAATGGCGATTTAGGAATTTTAGAAAAAGGACATCCGCTGGAGCATATCTACAGCCTTGAATTAAAAATTCCGGCAGCCATTTGTCCACAGTTTGAAGAGGCATATGCCATGAGTGTGCATAAGAGCCAGGGTAGCGAGTTTTATCGGGTCATCCTTGTGCTCCCGCCGCATGCCATCTTTACTCCCAACCTTCTTTACACGGCTGCCACACGTGCACGAGGGGAACTCATTATTGTGTCGGAAAATTATCCAACATCGCTTATTTGCGCATACAACTGATGTGTGTCAAGGTAAAGGTCCATTTTCTCCGCCTTTTCTTTTATAGCCGGGAACGCAGGGTCCTTGGAAAGCGAAGACACAGATTTTAAAAGTGATGTTGGTTCTGAAATATTCTCAATACTCTCAAAAACCTCTTTTTTTGCAGTGTCTATCGTTATTTCCATCTCTTCCAGAGCCTTCTTTTGTGCTTCTTGAAAGACTAAAGCTTTTGACGCTTCTTTTTGAAGCCTATTGCAAAAGCTTTTTGCCCCTAATTTATCATGAAAAGCAAGGCCGAGGAGGGACTTGACCATAAGGTCTGGGGGCAGTGGTTTTACGCCTACTCGAACTGGACCAGCTTCAATTGCTTCATCAACCCCAGACACGCCCGCAGGAGCATTTCCACGAATACGTTGGAGAGCGCCTGTTATTGCCTGAAGGGAGGGCTGTGGATGAAGTATTGGGTCATTTTTCTTTTTTGCGATAGTTTGAAGAGGTGAACTAAAAAGGGCTGCGCAAGAATCGGGCCGTTTTCCATAGTATTTGGTCATAACCTTTTGAATCTCATCATAGGGATCGGCACTTTCTGCAACAGCATTTAACCCTTCTATCCCCCCAAAAATTTCAAGAAGCCCAAGCACTGCTTCATTTTCTTGAAGCGCAGCTTCCTTTGTTAGAGGCTCTAATAGAGGCTCGTGGATAGTATCAAGGGCTTCTGCAAGAACCTGTTTTCGCAAATCTTCAATGTTTGACTCAAAAGAGATAGGAATGTCTTGAACCAAAGTTTTAATCTTTGATTGGAGAAAAAAGATGGCAGATTGTTTGGAAGGAAGGGTGCCTAAACTTTTCTCCAGCAGGGAAGAAAGTGTTTGAACGTCGACCTTTAACACCTCTTCAAGCAAATGTTGCTTTTTCCGCACCACTTTCTTTTTAAGCCTGGCTAACTCTCTTGTGTGCGAAAACTGAGCTGCGGTTACCATTGATTTTGCAAAGAGCTTTTCCTTTTTTAAAAGGTTGTGCGCTGATGCTTGTTCTTCAGGAGCTAGTGTAGAGATGCGGTTTATTTCCTCGGGACTTGGCTCTATGAGCGAAGCAGCTTTTGGCCCAAGGTAAAATCGAACGGGCGTGGGGGACGGCTCTGTTTGCTTGGAAAGGCTAGTCCTTTGCCGCCGCATGTTTTGGTAAATGGCATAGCTTGGTGCAATATCGCCCGGATACAGGATAAATTGACCTTTTACCAATCGTTCATTGCTAAAGATGCCAAAATCCCCTCCCACACTATCTTGAGCATAGAAGCAGACAACCTGTGGTTTTTCTACTAAACTATGATAAACTTTCGTGAACTCTTCCATGGAATATGTTTTCCATTCTCTTCCATCTTTTGAAAAGTGAGCTTGGGTGACTCCATCACTATCGCGAAATAGTATTGCAGAGCGCTCATCTGGAAACGTTTCGCTCATCTTTACTTCAAGCACTCCAGTAAATTCTGGTGTCAAAGTAAATTCTGGCATCTCAACAAGAAGGCTTGTGCCTTTCTGTTTAGGAAAGGTTTGGATATCTTTAAAAAGAAAGCTGATTTGCTCTGCCGGATCTTTTTCTGGAAGATCTTTTAGCTCAATATTTCTCTGCCATTCTCTGGTAATATTTGAGATAAGTTCTTGCCTTGTTTTGGTAAGAGTCTCAATTTTTTTTCTGTAATATTCTACGAGGGCTTCTTGACCTTCAGAAGAGGAGATTTCCTCCATCTTTTTGGTGTAGTGTTGAATGGTGTTATCAAGCGTTTCCAGATTTGGAGTAGCTGACATATTGACAACTCGAGGGCATCCATATTGGAAAAAAAGCTCATCCTGAATGGAAGAGAGGGTTTGGGCGCCAGAGGCGTCTTTAGATAGTACTGAATAGGCTTGGCTGTCATACTCATCCATAAGGAAAAAGGTTTTTCGTAGGTGTGCGAGGTGTTTTTTGGGGATGCCATTTTCCATAAGCTGTGACAAATCTTTAGCTGTAATCCAGAAGTGCTGAGTTTCTCGGTTTTTTAAGGAGGAAAGCTGTTCCCAGGAGGTTAGGCGCTTCCATCCCTTCTCTGACTGGGGAAAGGGGGCTACATGAAGAACCATAGGCACAGGTAAAGAAACGATCTCTGGAGCAAGCTTTGACATGGTTGTTTTGCCTGATCCAGTTTCATTGCAGATAGAAACTGTTTTTCCGGATTCGATACACCCTATCATCTTGGCAAGCATCTCAACTTGATTTGTGCCAATCACACTCTCTTTTAAAAAGCCTCCTTTGTCATCTCCATGGGCAGGCCGCATAAGATGGAGCACATTTCGGAGTATTGCAACTTGTGTCTCTAAGGTCTCTCCGCCTAAAGCGGCAATTTCTTCTGCACTTACCGCTCCTTCAATAAATTTTGCAGCAGAGTTATCTGCAGGTGTTGTGGCGCGCCTCATAAGCACCACGTATGGGTACACATAGTCGCGCAAAAGAACAAGCCCTCCATCCGCATATGTATCCAGGAGCCTTTTGAACGCTGGTCCTCCTTCTTGAGATGCCTTGACAATTGCTTCAAAATCAAGTGGCGGGAGTTGTGATTTAAAGATTTCAGAAATTTGCTGTGCATATCGACGTGCTTGTTCGACCCCTTGTTCCCACATTTCACCTGGGAGGGGTTCATGGAAAAGTTCTCCCCAGGAAAATTTTTGAAGAGCTTCAAGAGGAGAAAGAGAACTTGGCTGCAGGGTAAAACGCTCTCCTAAAGATGGTTTGCGCCCTTTTGTTATTTGCTTTGCTTCGCGTAGAGCAACTTGGCGCGCCTCTTCAAGAGAGTTAAGAAGAGAGGGTATGTCAAAATTCTTTTTAAGGTTTCCAGCAAGCTCCCTTGAAGCGCCTTTAAACCCCCATAAGGAGTACCTTTCTCCTACGCCAATATGAACAGGCTCCTTTTCTTTTTCTTTATCTTTTGCTACTGAAGATTTTGCTCTTTCTTCTTCCTCCATTCGAGTTAAGAATCTAGACCCAACAAAAAACTGGTATAATCTCCGAAAGTTGTTATAACGAGCTGCCTCCTGAGCATCATGAGGGGGAGTTTGTCCCAATGTTTTGATAAGATCTGGAAAGTGTTTTGCCAGTTTTCGAAAATCTTTTCTAAATGCTACGGTTTCTCGAAATGTATGGGAAGAAAGGGCAAAAAGCAGAATCAGTGTGACTGTGTCAAGATGATCTACAAGGGTAGTTTTATCTATGGTGTGGCAGAGCTGTTGTAGGATTTCTTGATCTGTTTTTTCTTCTCCTTCTTCTCTCCAAGGCTGATCAGATGGAAACTTTGTGATAGTGATAGGATTATCCTCCCATCTGAATGCAGCATATTGTTCAAGAAGGGTTTGAAGGGCTGCAGCGGCATTTGGGTCAATTGAAGAAGGAAGAGTTGCAGTTCGAAGAAAAGCGATCTTATTGCGAAGAGAGGAATCATTGGAGATAAGTTTAAAGAGTGAGAAAAACTCCTCTGGAAGAGAAGTGGACCTCTTTTCTTTTATGTAAAAGCGCAGAAAAATCTCTTGAGCCATTTTTACGCTTATTTCACTTGGCGCTTCCTTCATCAAAAGATATAGGCTTCTGCCAAGAGCCAGCCACTCATCATCTGAAAGCGGGAATTGAGTAAGACTCTTTTGGTATAGGGCTGAGCTTATTTTTTCGCAGTCAGCGCGTGTTTCATTCGTGAGAGGCAGCTCTAAAATAAAGCAAGTGTTGACACCTCTCGCTGCTTCAGCAAGCTCTCCTGTATAAAGAGAAGGTATTTCTACCACGCTTGCGTTCAGCGGAGAAAGCGGGGCAATTGTGCTCGGCTGCACTTCTAGGGCAAGGTTTTCCTCTTCCACAAGAACAGCTTGTTCAGGTTTTATTCTTGGTTCTGCTGTGAGAGCTTTTTCCCACACACGTTTATAAATCGTTTTTATCTCGCCTCTTTCGTCAGCACCCATTCGTCGCATAAGATAATCAATGTCGGTAAGGAAAGGGATATCTTTTGATTCAAAATTTTTTTCTACCTGTTCGAGGAACTGTTTGATAATGCTGGTAATTTGCTCTTTTTCATCAGTTGCACAAGGCACTTTCCCGCCCAAAAGACCACTAAGAGCCGTATGCTTATAAAGAGCTCCACCTAAAACAGGTACGCCTGTAAGCCCTGGCTGAGTAGAGAGATACTCCGAACTTTTTATATGAGCCAGTTGCTCTAAATCTTGTCGAAAAGAAAGAGTCATATAATGCCTCGAT
>PMZB01000101.1 GCA_003170575.1 Chlamydiia bacterium
ACCTCAGGTTTTTGAGCTCTTGCCAAGAATCACTCTTTCTTCTTCTTTTGGTATGGAGGATATTTGATTGACCGCCTCCACCATTTTCTTTGAGCTCATGCCCCCACGAAGCACTACAAGGTTACAAACATGTGGAGAGATAAGCTCAAAGAGTCGATCAAGATGCTCCTTTCGTTCCGTCAGAACTATAGGAGATCTTCCTTTTTTCACTGCCGCTACAACCTCATCACAAATCATCTGATTGCGTTCTTCATCATGGATAAGCTCTTCATAGAGGTTGTGCAGTTGGTAATGCACATCCTTGTCTGCAGCTTTTACAGGGCAGAAAGTTGTTGGCCGCACAAAAACAGTATGGTCAAAAGGATGCAGTGCAGCTGCTTTTTTCGCATCCACACGGTATCGTACGGGCCCACACCTCATGAAAATGATGGGTTGATGCCCATCTTTTCGGATCGGAGTGGCGGTCAATCCCGTGATATATGTAGCTTTGGATTGCCTCACAATCTGTTCAAAACTGAACGCAGGTATGTGATGGCACTCATCAACAATAAGATGTCCATACTGAGACACTATATCCTTGGAAGGCCCCTTCAAACTTTGAATAAGAGCCACATCAATCATTCCAGAAGGCTTTTTTCGTCCTCCCCCTACATATCCTATTGCGTCCTTTGGTAGTTCAAGAAATGTTGAAAGGCGTTGGACCCATTGTTCCTGGAGCTGTTTACGATGCACAAGAATCAACGTATTTACTTTTCTCTTTGCAATAAGCCAGGCACCGATGACTGTTTTACCAAAGGCAGTTGTAGCGGAAAGCACCCCAATATTAGTTTTAAGCATCTCTTCAGCCGCTCTTTTTTGCTCGCCTCTCAATTCTCCTAAAAATTTAATTTTTAATAAGTTCCCTTTCTGAAGATCATCATGGATAGACATTGAAATCTTAAGATCTAAACATAACTGACGCACATCATCAAAACAGCCTCGTGGTACTGCTATGACGTCAGGATAATCAACAGCACATGAAATCATCCTCGGCTTTTCGTGCGTAGAAAGCCGCATAGCCTGAGCTTTATAAAACTCGGGGTTGGGGAATGCAGCAAGACGAATCAATCGATTTATCACACTTGGAGGCAGCTCTTTTTTCTGTATAAAAATCTCGCTCCCAATAACCACTTCTAGAGATTCTGGCAGATCTACATGTGGCACTGATGGAATATTGCAACCTGTTCTTCTTGCCCATGGAGTTTGAAAGCCCTCTTCTTCTACAGGAAGATGCATGCCTATAACACGGCCTTTAGCCTCAGCTTGACGAACATGCTCCTCCACTTCTCGCAAAGTCATCTTTTGCACCTGTGAAAGAAACACCCACTGATCATTGTGAGGAACTAGATCTTCATTCACAAATATACTATTTCCCTGCTCTCTCGCTTTTTTCTGCAAAGGAAGTGCGATGAGATTACCAAAACCTCCCTGAGGAAGTGTGTCTTGACTGGGGAAAAACCTATCATACGAATCCAACCCGATCTCTGGATGACTCTCCATGGTCTCTGTCAGAACTGAGGAAGCGAGCTTTCTCGCAAGGATTGCAGGAACGGCTTCTGCAAAAAAAAGCCAAATATGTGCACCCCTCCCAGAACGGGACCGTTCCAGGGCCGCTGGCACATTGAGTTGATGACAGGTGCGCATAAAACTAAGAGAATCTTTTTCCCAATGAGTTTTGTCAAAATCCACAGCCAGAAAAAAACAGGTTTCATTGAGCAACATCGGGTAAACACCCATCACAAAGTCACGATTCCGATCATCCCTTCCAGAAAGATGCCAAGAGACAACTTCATCAGTCACACTGAAGAAGCTACGGTATCTGCAATCAACGCACTTGATTTTTGGCTTCTCGCAAATCCCCCTTACCCACGCATTACGACAGGCAGGAAAGTATCCAGAATTTCCTGTTCTTTGACTCTCAAACCGCCGTGGGTAAAGATCTTCCCTCCCGCGAAAAAGAGACCGAAAAAGAGAAATTTTTGATGAAGGAGGAGATCCGTTGTGTATTCCTGCAGTATTCACAACTTCTCACCTCGCATTAAGAGCACAACAAATTCAACGAACCCTTGCTGTCATTGGGCACTTCTGCGAATGACCACAGCCGATATCGTAATATACGCTAATTACCGCTTGCTTACGATTTAAAGGTTTTTGGCGCACGACAATATCGATATCCTGCCCCAAGGCATTCAAGAAGTGAATCAGCCGCTCAACAGAAAATCCTTCAAGTTTGCGTCGAATTAAAGCGGACACCTTGGGCTGATTAATCCCCATCACTTTGGCAGCTGCCGCTTGGGTCATTTTTCTCTTCTTTATGATCTGTTCAATTTCCCATACAAGCTTAGCCTTGATAAGCTCCTCTTCGGGATTTTCAATGCCAATATCCGCAAAGACATTGTCACTACTCATCTCACATTCGATTTCTTCGGCATGCCTTAGTTTTTTTTTACTCATATTACTTGACCTTATCACTTTTGGCAGTTAGCCATTCTTTATATTTTTGCTGAGCCCATTTTAACCTTGTCTCAACAAGGTCAATATCCTGTTTTGGTGTCTTAATACCGCTCTTGGACTTTTTCCGAAAGGCGTGGAGCACATATATAACCTCTTCAAACTTGACTGTATACACGGTGCGATATGTCCCATTCCCATCCTCTTCAACAACCTCAAAGACACTAGCTCCTCGGAACCGTTTTATTCATCACAGAATCAGAACAACCTTCAGGTGGAATCACAACAACTTCCAATACATATTTCTCCGGATAATTGATCTCATCATCCACAAGTTCTGATTCTTCACCAACATGAATCGGATCTTTAAGAGCTAAAATCCATGAAGTTTCTGGCCTATCCCCCTTTTCAATGCTCATATATTCAGGGAGGTCCCGGATATGTCGCCTTGTAGAGGCTTCCCTCTAGCACGACCTCTTGTGATTCATAAGAATATGTCTTACATCGTTCATTTTTTAAAGGATACTCAATAGATTCCGTTACAATATCTGAACTAAGTAGAAACGAAAATGGAATTGCTTGCAGAATCAATAGTAACCAAGAAGTCAAATTTTTTTCTCTTCATTCATCCTCACTCAGTTTTTTCCTTGAGTATCATAATAGATCTCCTCACACGCCAAGGGCGTATTGCGTCTTCAAAGTGGAGATCTCTTCCATCCAGCGGAAAAGGGTGTCAATGAACTGATCGGGATTCTCAACGTTGTTGATCTGTTCTTTGAGCTGAGAGGTGGTTGGGGTAGAAGCGGGGTGGAGAATTTCGAGAACTTCCATCCCCTTGTGGAATGCCTCAAAAGCCGTAGGAAGCGCTTCAGTAGTAAAGCCTCCACTCTTGAGCAGTTGTACCATTGTCAGTTTTCGCTCAGCTTCTTTGAAAATGGCAGTGGCTCGTTCAAGTTTCTGCTGTTGGCCAGTGCGTCGATCCTTCTGAATCAACTGAGATTGGAACAAGAGACTTTTTGTTCCTGTTCCAAATTGCAATACACCAGCCTCTACAAGCCGCTGTAAGGTCATGTAGGTATCAAAATCAATCACCTCCACACTGTCGCTCGTGATTTGGGAAAGATTTTGCTGTATTTCAGAGTCAACTTTGTCAACGACAGCAAAGGCCGCGTTTTGGTGAAGCTCAACAAGATGAATTCTGTCAGTGTGACGGGCCAAAAGATCTTGGACAATATTCTCTGGAGTGCTTTCCCGCATCTCTTGGTCAGAAGAAGGAGAGCTTGGTAAAGTTTGGCCGGTCAATTGTTCCATTTTATCAATGAATGCTTGGGAGGATGCAGACGGAAGCGCCATCTCGCTCAAATCTCCCACGGCATCCAATACAGCATCGGCAACGGCTTGTTTCATTGTCAGCATGGAAAGCATGCGCTGTTCGATTGTATCTTCAGTCACAAGGTTAATCACTTGGACTGCGCGGGTTTGATTTTTGCGCCATGCTCTGGCAATTCGTTGCTCGAGTTTTGCTGGATTCCAAGGGATATCAAGGTTAATGACAACATTGGCAACTTGTAGGTTAAGGCCTGTGCTTCCAGAATCGGTTGTGAGGAATAAACGACACTCTGAATCCTCCTTGAAACGGCGAATCTCTTCGCGCCGTTGCAGTTGAGGAACTGATCCAGTATGCCAGGCGTATCGGAGGTTGAGTTTTTCCGCTAGTTCTCGTACCAAAAAGAGCATTCGTTCCCATTCTGAAAAAACAATAATTTTCGCATCTTTTTCGACAGTAATATCAAGGAAAATATTTTCTAGCTCCTCGAGTTTAGGACATTCTTTGCATTCTTCATCCAAGATATAGGGAGTGTCGGCAACCATTCGCATACAGGACAAGAGTCGTTGAAGCTTCTTCAATTCATCAGGAAAAAGAGGCCGTTTTTTTAGAACTTGGAGTAACCGTGCTACCTGATCAGAAAATTCTTGATAGCGTAGACTCTGCTCTGAGTCCATTTTCACAAGATAGTTGCTGATAGTCCTTTCAGGGAGTTGCTCCTCCACATCCTTTTTGCGCCTACGCAAGAGGACTTTTTGGAGCTTTCTGTGAAGATCATCAAGATTTTTGTACCCAACAGGCTTTCCTTTCCCATCAAACTTGTAAAAGTCTTGCTGAAATTTGAACAAAGGCCCCAGAACTTTTGGATCAACTACTTGCATAATAGAATATATTTCATCGATCCGATTTTCGATTGGTGTTCCTGAAAGTACAAATGCATACGGAGTTTTTAGCTGTTTGACAGCAAACGCCGTTTTTGTCTGCCAGTTTTTTATTCTTTGCGCCTCATCGAGAATCATAATATCTGGATGAAGAATAGCCTGTATCGCCTCGTAATCACTTCTCACCTGCTCGTAATTGACTAAATAAAAAAAGGAATCTCGTGCATAGCACACTAAGCGATCTGCCCGTGTTCCAGAGACGATGAGTGTTGGCAACGATGCAAAGCGAGCGATCTGCTCTTCCCACTCTCCCTTCAGAGATGCTGGAGTTATGACGACGACACGGCTGACTCGATTCAATCTTCGAAGCAGTTCACAGGCTGCTATGGCTTGAATGGTTTTTCCCAATCCCATTTCGTCTGCTAGAATGGCTCTCCCCTCAAAGGCTAAATGAAGCATCCCCTGCTCTTGATAGGGAAGCAAGGAGTGGGACAGCATCTGAAGGGAGCGTTTTCCCGCCCCCACATCAGCCAAGAATTGTTTACGATCGTTCTCTCGATTGTACATATGCCTTAAATTGCCGGTCCAATCTATGAGAAGTTGAGACAGCCGAATCTTTGAGGCGATCTCGGGTGAAGCATCAGAAAGCAGGTTTTCTATAGAGGCAACTCCCGACAGAGGATCAGTAACCTGCATCTGATCTTCAGAAAGATATGGGCAGAGAAAGGCTTTGGCATCGTGAATATGTTCATCAGCTTGAGGCCAACGAACGCATACATTTTGTGTGTTTGGATCAAGAAAAATCTCAGCACGGGGAGATTCTTTTGGGGGTGCCCAGCAGAACGTTTTCTTCTCTTCTTTTTTGATAAAATTCAAAACAGCCTCGATATGCTTGCACGTACCAAACGTGTTTACATAGTAGTCAGGACAGCTACATGAGTTGATTTTTTCCTCGAGTGATCGAATTTCGACTATATATCGGACATTTGAGGCTCCGATGACTTCGTATGTTGTATAAGGAAAGTGAGAAATGTCAGCGACCTTGATTTGAAAAGCGCTTTTTTCCGCACGCTCTAATCGCAATTGCATTTCTTGCTCTTCCACAGTCGGTGGCGCTTCTTCAGGTTCTGGGTGGGTGATCGTATGAGCAATAGATTGTTGTGAGTTTTCCATGGTCCTCCAAAGATCTGTAAAAAAGGTCCTAGATTGTGTACATGATGGCAATTTCTATCAACAGAACCTTTTGCAAATTCGATATACCTTTCACAGAGAGGTGTGATTGACTATATACCTCTTCTTGTTCAAGAAACAGTAGTACTAAAAGTTGGGTAAAATAGGATGCAGGTGTGCCAAAATCGTGTCCAAAACAAAAAACTAACTCCGTTGAAAAACCGTATTAATGGCAATAAATATGAGAAAGGCCATGAAAGGAATCGCGCAACACAGCATGGACCCCTTATACCTGCATTTTCTGTAATTAGACCACATGAGATATATAGAGA
>PMZB01000283.1 GCA_003170575.1 Chlamydiia bacterium
GTCACAACCTTGGCTAGTATCTTCGCAAACGCTCATCTTGAAAGAGAGCAAAAAAAAGCATCTTTAGAAGGACGCTCGATCAAGCCCCTGATAGTTTCCCGAAGAAGTACTGTGGAGAAAATCCTGCTGGTTGCGTTGCCCTTTTTAGGCAACGTCATAGTTGGGATACTTGATATCGCAAAAAATGTGATATTCCGAAACCGCTACAAAGAACTCATGAAAAAAAAAGGGCAAATTCAGGAAGCAAATACCTTCTCGAAACAAGCTGTAGACATTACTTCCACCCCTCTCGTATTTTCTAAATTACTTTTAAAGCCTGATGGAACAATTGATTTTAGGTTAGCACATGACCTGGAAGCCTCTTTTAATCAGCATGACAGCCTTTCTAACGAAATTTTTTCTGTGATTCATCAGCTAGAAAAAGATCCTGATCTTTGCAAAAAACTTCAAGAGTTTCCCTTACCCAAACAAAATTCGTCTTTTGAAAAGGCAGTACGAGCAGGGCTCTCAATTCCCCCTGAAAAAGCCTTGACGCAGCATGATGTCCGTTTAGTATGCTTAAGTTCACTTTTAACGATCCGATCTCAGAAGGCATTGGATACGTGTTATGGGGTTTCATGCACCAGCTATGTTAAAAAAACCTCCCTTTCCGTCATGCTCGATGATTTCAAAGAACTCGCCCTTAAAGATTGCATCACAAAACATATTGGCAAAGAGCTTTTTACATTCCCTCTTCAATTTCAGTTTTTTCCTGCGGGAGGAGGAAAAAATTTTGATCCAAACAATCTATCCTCTCTTTTGAAAATACCCGGGATACAGATCGCTTGTCATCTCTTAGGATGCCCTAAAGGTGAAGAAGAAGCTCAGTTGCTAGAAGCAATTGGGCAGACAACTGTGGGAGCATGGGATTTAACCACCGCTCTGAAAAAAATCGCTGAAAAGAACAACATCACACAAGACAAGGTAGACTTAGCACTTTCCTATGTGTATAGCATTGCACAACCCCCTCTTCTTCAGCTTGTCGAGAATACCCAAAGAGCTATACTTCGCTACCTAGATCAACAAGTTGAATTTACAAATGAATATAAGGAACAAAAAGAACTCATACAGAAGATAAAAGCGTTCCCTAAAGGATCTGTGGACATTACTTCTATCCCTCTCATATTTTCTAAATTACTTCTAAAACCTGATGGAACAATTGATTTTGGATTTGTTCATAACCTAGAACCAGCGTTTGAGCAAGGAGACAGTGTTACCCACGAAATCTTTTCTGTGCTTCAAAAAATAGAGAAAGGCCCTGCTCTTTGCAAAAAACTTCAAAATTTTCCTTTGCCTATCAAAGATTCTCCCTTTGAAAAAGCTGTACGAGCAGGCCTTTGCATACCTCCTGACCAGGCCTTAACACAGCATGACGTCCGTTTATTATGCTTAACTTCACTTTTAACATTGTGGTCTCAAGATAGGCTAGGCAATTGTTTTGCAGTTTCATTTTGCCAGCATATTAAAGAAACCTCGCTACACCAAGTACTCGACAATTTGGAAGAGCTTGCGCGAAGGGGTTGCCTTACTAAAAAGATTGAGGGGAAAGAATGCGATTTCCCTGCTCTTCTCAAGTTTACGCCAGAAGGAGGTGGGGCTCATTTTGATCCCGCTGACCTCTCCTCACTTGTGAAACTACCTGGAATCAAAATCTCACTTCATCTTTTAGGATGCCCTGAAGGGCAAGAAGAAGCCCAATTGCTAGAAGCTATAGGACCAAAAACAGTGGGAACATGGGATTTAACGTCTGCAATGAAAAAGATCGCTACTAAAAACAATATCGCCAAAGATATAGTAGAACAAGCACTTTCCTATGTTTACAGCATTGCTCATCCCCCGCTTCTTCAACTTATCGAAAACGGGGTTACAAGCATGTTTTTTCCCCCTTTCACTGTACCGGTTAAAAATCCCATACAGCAAAGAAAGCTTCTTACGTTTGCAATCATTCAATTACTTCGCACCAAAGCTGAAGAACTTAAAAAAAGTTTCGAAGAAAAAGGGCAAGAACATCCTTTCAATGAAATGGAAAAAGAACTAAAGCAACTCTTCCCTACACATATACAACCAGCAGGTTTAGATTTTACAGGTCTTGAGCGGGTAATAGATCCACATTTTTTGGAAATGCTGCTTGCCACTGATCAGATTCGTCAAAAAGGCATAGCAACACCTTACTTTGAACCTTTATCTTGTATTCGCATGGCCTCTATTCCGCCTCCCTCGCGCAAAGAATCTGATGTGCATTTAGTCCTTTGTGAAAAAACGAAGGATGGCTTTGCCGTTTCGGATAGAGCTGCATTGGGAAAAGTTTTGCAAAAGTCTTTTCTCGGTATTATGTCTCATATCTGTGATGGAATGCACTCCCCTGTTCCTCCAGACAAAATAAGGATATGGCAAGAGCAGCTTCTGGCCGATCCTCAATTCGCGCCAGAACAACTGGTTCAGGCTTTTCAAGAAGACGTTCAAATATTTGGTGAAATGACACATATCCCAACTTCCCTTTTTGAACGAGAAGGAGCTTTTCATTCAATCATTCGCATAGGTTCAATGAAAGATCTGAAAGGGACTATAATATCCAATCACCCAAACCTCTCAGAAATATATTTTACCAATCAAGAATTTTCAGACCAGAACGTCTCATGCGATTTAAAAGAAGAGAATATTATCAGCTTAATGAACCTGCTTAAAATGCATGGCTCCCATGTCAGTAGTCTTCCAGCTTATTCAGAAAGTCATTGCTTCCGAATGCTCCCCAACCACTTTTCTGTAGCTAACTTTTCGCCAGATACATTACAAAACATCAAAGAAAAAATGACAACTCTCTTTGCTCAACCTCTGTCTTCTTTTCCTGCCTGGAAAAAGGAACTCACAACTCTAGCACAAAGTTTACTTACCAAGAAAACCAGAACAACCTATGAACAAGAAATGGAAACTTTTCTCAACTCCCTGGAACAAGACACCTGGGAAACAGCTCTCCAAAAGCTGAAAACCTGGGTAGAACAAAAAAATAGTATTCCCATATCAGAAGATGATCTTGTTAGTAAAATAAGGGCAAATCTTTTTCCGCAACCCCTCCCGTCTTCAACTCATTTGAGAAGGCTACTCAAATCTCAGCTAAACACCTTGCTTCCGCAGGAAACTATACGAACCTTGGAATCATCTGAATTAAATGCTCTTCAAGACTCTCTTGAAAACGACACCTGGGAAACAGCTGCTCCAAAACTGAAAACCTGGATAGACCAAAAGAAGGGCATTCCTCTATCGGAAGATGAGTTTGCTGCATCAATAAGGACAACTCTCTTTTCACAATTCATCTTTTCTTTTCCTGCCTGGAAAAAGCTCCTCACATCTCATGTAAATACCTTGCTCCCAGAGAAAACTATACGAACCTTGAAACCATATGAATTGGACAGTTTTCTAGATTCTCTCAAAAATGATACCTGGGAAACAGGACTACAAAAGCTGAAAACCTGGATAGACCAAAAGAAAAGCATTCCTATATCTGAAGATGATCTTGCTGAAGTTATAATGACCTGTTGTGCCACCAATGAGACGCTGCTCCACTTTGCCGACACCAATTGGTTTATGCCAAATGAGAGAGGAGGAATTACAAAACTGCATTATGCCATTGGATTTAATCCTCGGGATAAGAAATGGAAGGTCTTCATAGTCCCAGATATACCTGACGATTCATGCTCCGTAGTGATTGAGCAGTTTAAGTCTCTTACCATAACTGTTCCAAAAACAAGTTGAAACCTTGCTTAAAATAATATCTTAGCGTGCACTAAAAGGATGCAACATATTTTTTGACTTGTGTTTTTTTTGGTAACATTGTATGAGAGATGGCTTTCACCTTAAAAAAACCGTAGTTGATCTATAAAGGTTTTTTGGTGTAAATCAAGTTTTTTTGCGGCGCAAGGAGACAAGCAAGATGAAATATACGAAAGCCTGGATTTTTGTATTGGTCCTTTGTTTCTTTTCATTTAGGGGAGGACAGGGGATATGTACCGAAGGGACAACGTACCAATTTTATGGCCGGCACCTTATGGCCCAGTACTATGACTGCGATCCTACTGCACTCGGAAATCCCAAGAGGATCGGTGAAGTAATGACAGCAGCTGCTGTTGCTTCAGGAGCACACATCATAAAATCTATGGATTATATATTTGAGCCTAATGGCTACAGTATGATCCTTCTCTTGTCAGAAAGCCATGCCAGCATCCACACTTACCCAGAGCATAATGCGTGCTTTATCGACTATTTCACGTGCGGCCACCACTCTTCTCCTGAAAAGTTTGATGCACTGATGCGCGCCTACCTACTCCCCAAAAAATGGAAAAGCGCAGTACAGGAAAGAGAGTAACTAAAACGCTACCCAACAAATTTTCTTCATACTTTCCCTCATAGTACGGAAGGAGTATATTCTTTATTCTCTGGCCTAATTAAAAAAATATATCGACATGAGGTTTAATTATGAATGAAGCAGAGTTCCCTCCCAGAGAACTGTATGGAAGCAATTTTCATCAGTTTAGCCAGCACAACGAGTATGCTGAGGAGCTTTTTAAGGAAGGCCAGATTTATCCTGATGGCGCCCTTCCTAATAAGTTGATCAAGATGCCTCTACGTTGGAGGTATGGTAATGCCACCTTAGAGTCTTTTAGAAAGGTTCATGCTTCCACCGGATGGTTAGGAAGAAAAATTGTGGCAATTCCTTTGGCTGCACTTGACACCATAAGATCTCTTGCTCACTTGATTTTCATCCTAGTTTTCCCTATTTTTTCCTCTTTTGATGCAATGGGGATTGCTATTAGGAAGAAAGCTTTGTTGTA
The DNA here is from genome assembly GCA_003170575.1 of Chlamydiia bacterium. Classification (GTDB taxonomy): domain Bacteria; phylum Chlamydiota; class Chlamydiia; order Chlamydiales; family FEN-1388; genus FEN-1388. The sequence continues at coordinate 4,866 of PMZB01000283.1, forward strand.
TACGTCTTTACGGTATCTTTGCTCGGCAGGAAGCAGACTTGCAACGCTTGTCAATGACGTATGGGGCTCTTATTTAGTACAAGAGGCTTCGTTCCAGAGCTATTATTATAATTGTTGTGCAATGCAGTTAACCGATTCCTTCACTATCCCATCTTCCCTCTTCCTCCAACCCCCAACTTTATTCCGGTTGCGTAATGCTACACAAAAGAAAAAGAGGCAAATTATCGAACAATATACATTAACGAACTATATCAAAGCATTCGATTCTGTCCCAGGAGGCTTCTGGGAGGTACTGAAGAAGGCTGATAAGGAGATGTTAAAGCAGTTCACCGTGCAAAGTCTCAAAGAAAGCAGGCTTCCGACATTACTTCGAGGAGAATTTTTTGAGATTCCGATATATTTGCGCACTCTTCAGGAGCTTGAATCAGTTTCTATCGATGAGGTAAGGTGCATGCTAAACAGTAACGATGTGCCTCAAGATGCTGTTGCCAGACTTCGCGAGCGGTTGCTGCAGCACGAGCCTGAACCTTCCGATGAGAAATGGGATCCAATTGAGACCGTGCCTTTTAGCAGGTTTCTTCGGCTCCCGTCAAGTTTCTTAAATGAGCATGCTTCTTCAATTCCTTCGTGGATCTACTCCTACCTATCCCCAAAACAAGCACGAGAAATCGATCTTCAAAAGCTTTCTTTTGAGCAGATCTATCGTTTCATTTATTTCACCACAGAAGAATTCGAAGAAAAAGTAAGGCGAATTCCTTACTCATGGCTCAATCAGAATATGAAATGGATACGTGATTATCAGTGGAAAAAGTGCTCTGATGATCAAATCACTCACCTTGACCTTACTGTAGCTACTCCCACTGATCTAATGAATATTTTCTCTGGACTTAGTTATTTGGAAAGTGATTTGGAAAACGACAAACATCGGTTTTCCTTACTCTCTCCGGCCACGGTAAATGCCAATCTTAGTAAATTTGATGAGTTTAATTTTGATTTATTAACTCAGGAGCAGTGGGCTGTCCTTGATACAAAAGAGGTGACTAAAACGATTTTCTGCATGATGTTTTCGATTCCGGACTTCTCAAAGGCTATGCGTCGATTTGAACAGCTATCCCCAGCCCAACAAGATGATCTAAAAGCACGTTTTGGAGATGAATGGATAATTCAGCACATAACAAAATGAGTTATGAAACTATCGACTAATTGATGTAAAATAGAGCGGTTCGCGATAACTACGTTATTAACTTACTTTTTTAGGAGTGTAATATGGCAATTTCCGTAGATAGTTCACCCCACCTCCCAACGCCTGGGAATTCTCAAGCAGTAGGGGAACCTAGAGACCCGTGGGCTATATGGTACTCAATACGTCAGGACGAGATTTGCCCAAAGTTAAGCACTTTACTAACAATCCCTGAGGATGAAAAAGCAACGTTCATCACAAAACATAAATTAACGCCAATAATTAAAGAATTTGGATCGGAAAGTAAGTTCTGGGACACGTTGAAAAAGGCCGATCAAGAGATGCTCAAGACTTTCACCGTGGCAGATCTAAAATCATATTTCTCTAATTACGAAAAATTTAAGATCCCATTAACAATGCAGCCAACTCAAGAAATTGCAAGGATTACAATCAAAGAATTTCTTGATATTCCTTATGTGTTCAATGGTGGCCAAAAGGCCCTTTACCCCCTTGATATGCGCGCCGTTCTGCGACAACGATTGCTCCGCCTTGAAAGTACATATGGAGAGGAATCCTATGACGATATCAAGGATATGCCTTTTGCAGCATTTCTTCGAATGAGCCCAAGCTTCTTAAACGAACATGCTCCGTCAATACCAAACGAGATGTACTCATTTCTCTCACCTGAACAGGCCAAGGCTATTGATCTAGAAAAGCTTACCGACAACCAATTACGGGAATTTCTGTTTACATTCAGTGAAGAATTGGGCGAAAGAATGAGGCGTGTACCTGTCTCTTATCTTAGTAGAACGATAAATCACGCAAATCAGCAATGGTCGGAATGTTCTGATGAACAAATCTCCCATCTTGATCTAAATTTAGCCACCAATTTATCTATATAC
>PMZB01000122.1 GCA_003170575.1 Chlamydiia bacterium
AAAAAAAAATTACGAACCGTTTTTAGAACGAGCTTGAATGTTCCAGCCTATTTAAAAAAGAATTCTCCTCTTCCAAGCCTAACCAGAAATAGCTTTCAAATGATACTGTCGAGGATCATTCAGGATTGGTATAGTACGCCTCCTCCGGAAGCTCAAGATCAGCAGGCGCTGTTTTTTTGAAAATCTTGGAATATCGTTTTTTATCCCGGTCTAAAAGAATACGTCCAACTGCTTCTGGCGAGGAAGGCCCTTGAAGGGTTTTTATAGGGGCAAAAAAGTCTCTTTCTATTGGTACAATGCGAAAAGATGACATAAGCGGACAGTGGTCGAACACAAAGTATTCGGCTTTTAAAAAAGAGGTGCCATTCAGGAATTTTTTGGCCATGTGAAGCGGGAGGTTATTTTTTGCAGCCTTCATACATGCTTCGAGAGTACAAGCAAAGAATGAAATATTTGCCCATTTGAAAAGAAGGTTGTTCGAACTATCTTTGGCTGAGTAAAGAGCTGGATCGAGTTCTGAATATTCAGCGACAAATTCTTTGTTGTCCTTTTGTACGAAAAGGCCAACCAGTTCATTTTCTGAGGATCTTTCTACCGCTGCCGCAGTCATTTCAGTGCCGTGAAGAAGAGGTTCGAACATGTTGGGTAAAAAAGGATCGATAAGCGGGTTATCGCTGTTAATGATGGAGACGAACTCTACACCAGCTTTTTCCCAGACTTTGCAGGAGAGTGAGCTGCTAAATGCACGGAACACGCTTCCATTTCCGTCTGGGACTTTAAACAGTTTCCCGTCTTTGATGATCAATTGCCCTGCTTCATCAAGCGCAGGCAGAGACTCTTGTCTGAACAAGGAGAAAGTGTTTTCAGGTAAGCCAAAATAGTTGTGAGAGGCGAAAAACTGCTCTATTTTTTCGTGAGAAGCATCAGAGGTCATGATTCCAAGGTAAAAAGTTGTATTATACGCTTTGCTGCATCCCAAAACCTTCTCAGCAATCATTTGGAGAGTTGGTTTGTGGGTAATTGGACTTACTGGAATTAACCCTTTGGGCAAAGATCCATTAAGACGCGTTGCCTGGCCTCCTGCCATGACAATACATCCAAGTATGCGGCCTTTGAGAAGGGAAGCTGGATGAGGAATTGCTGACTCTCTTCTTGCATCGATAGGCTGAAGAGAAGAGAACCTTGTTGTTGGTGCCTTAATGAGCTTGAGCTCTTTTCCTACTTTTTCCCAATCAATGTCTGCAAGATCATCTAGAAGGGGTTGCGGCAGCCGGGTAAGGTTCTCAAGGAGTTGTAGTTGCCCATATTCATGTAACATCGTTTTAAGTGTTGCCATAGACCTTTTCTATTGCCTCAAGCACCTCTTCCACACTAATAGAGGTCATGCATTCAAAGTTTTTGGGACAGACCCTTTTGTAGCAGGGAGAGCAAGGGATTTCTTTTTTAATAACTAATCCTGTTGCAAAAGGACCAGTTCGTTTTGGATTTGTTGAGCCAAAAATAGCGACGAGAGGTTTTCCAAGAGCTGCAGCAATGTGCATTGGCCCAGAATCGTTTGATACCACAACGCGGCTGAAGTAAAGAAGTGCTATGAGCTGGCGAATGGTGGTTCTTCCGGCAAAATTGAAAACTGGGCCAGACAATCCGTCCATAATCTCATCAATCAAAGCTCTTGTTTTTGCATCGCCAATAAAGATAACGGATTTTCCTTGAGTAAGAAGCGCCTCTGCAACGCCCCTAAAGCGTTCCTTTGGCCAGCATTTTGCAGATCCATATGCTGCTCCAGGATTAAGAACAATCAGATCTTTATCTTTACACAGTGGTTGAAGGGTCTTTTGCATCTGTGCTTTTTCATCCTCAGTTACCACGAGCATGGGCTGTCTTGTGGCTGCCATTAGTCCAAAGGGAGAGAGGAGTTTTCTGTATGTGAAAACATCATGTTCTTCCTCTTTTGGAAGAGAAACAGCAATATTGAGCAAAAGGCTTCTCCAATGGTCTTTGAAGCCTAATCTCCATCTCACATTTCCCTTCCAATACATCCACGCGGAAGAAAATGAGCGGGTGAGAAGTATTCCTAAGTCATACTCTCTTTTCTTCAACTCTTGAATGATCCTATTGAATTCTAGGGTTTTTTCCCCTTGCGCTCGAGAAAAGATAATAAATTCATCAATGCATGGGAGATTTTCCAAAAGCTCTGCAATAGGTTCTGAGGCTAGAACGGTAATACGCGCTGACGGGAAAAGGTTTCGTATGTCCTCTAAAGCAGGCGTTGCCATCACAGCATCGCCTATCCAATTAGGGCAACGAACAACAATAGAATATATAGAATTAGGTGAAGGGAGTCTCATTATTTTTTCGTTGCTAAAGCATGTTGAATAAGTTCCTCTACCGTTTTTAGGTGAGGAGCTTGTTTTGTTACAGAGATAATAGTATCTCGGGCTTCTTTTGCGGAAAACCCTAATGTTTGAAGGGCTCGGATCGAATCTTTGGATATAACTGCTTTAGGGGAGGAAGCTATTATTCCAGTGATTTGGAGCTCGCTTACTCGTTCCTGAAGTTCGATGGAGATTCGTTCTGCAAGCTTTTTCCCTACCCCAGGAAGGGAAGTGAGAAGCTGAACATCTCTTCGGAAAATGGCATCAGCAAGCTCTTCTAGAGTTGCTTTTCCAAGTATATTAAGGGCTACTTTTGGTCCAATACCGTTCACCTGCTGCAACAAGCAAAAAAACTCTTTTTCCTGGCGTGTGACAAATCCATAAAGTGTGTGCGCATCTTCCCGGATCACAAGATCCAAAAATAAGAGTATTTTTGTACCTGGCTCCGGAAGTGACTGTGAGCATGTTTTTGATACGATGATATGATACCCAATTCCATTATTGTCAATTACCACACCGTCTTCACTTATCTGCCGCAAAACCCCCTCAATATACTCGTACATATATCAAAGCTCCTTTTTTGATGAACTTGTGTGTTCCCGCTCGTGATGAATTGCTATAGAAAGAGCGTCCGTAGCATCAAGACGAAACCCTCCTTTTAATCCGAGCATAGCACACAAAATTGCTTCCACATCTTCTTTGGAAGCGCTTCCCAATCCAGTAATGCTTCGCTTTACCTCTCGAGGCGCATATCCATAAATCGGTAGATTATGCTCTTTTGCGGCTATAATAGCACATCCAAGAGCGCTTCCAAGTTTTAAAGCGCTTTGCGGATTCTTGTGAATAAATGGTGTTTCTATCGCAACCTCAGTTGGTTTATGTAGCGAGATAAGATGGTTCAGGCTCTGAAAAAGAACGTGATAGCGAAGGCTAAGAAGGGCTTTTTTCGGCGGCCGGATACATCCAAAGTCAATAGGCTGGATCTGCCTGCCGCTTGTTTTTATCAGAGCATATCCAGTCACAATTGTTCCTGGATCTATACCTAAGATGATCCGTTCAGAAAAGGAGTTGTTGCCCATTCGCTTCTTCCCCTCCTTGTGAAAATCGTCTGGCCGGTTTTTTCACTACAAAGCTTTCCACAAGGTTTCGTAGGGAGGGAAGAGATTGAGGAGCTGGCCCAAACATGTCCGTGAGTGCATGCACATGAGTGGAAGCTTCCTCCATCATGATCTTTATCCGTTCTAAGGATTCTATGCGGCGTTTCAGTTCTGAAATTGTGTCATTTGCTCTTGTAATGCGGCCCTTGTAGTCATCCAGCTCCTCGTTCAGCAAGCTAAGCGTTGTTTCATGGGCAGTGTTTGCTTCAGAAAGAGAAGCAATTGCGGCATCTTGCTCGTTTTTTTTCGCTTCAAGCTCTTCAACTCTTGCGCCTGTTGAGGTGAGTTCCTCTTCAAGCTCAGTTATGGAGGCAAGTTTTAGTACAAGATGTTCTTCCACTTCTCGTACCCTAGCGTCTGCCTTTTCTTTTTCTTGCTGCAGGACAAGATATTTTCCCTCTTTTTCTTGAAGTACACCATGCAGGCTTGTGAGTTCTGCACGAAGCTCGGTGATGTGATCTTGATTTGACTTCACAGAAAGAGAAATGATCTCCTTATGATTTTTCTCTTCAGAAAGTGCATTTGTCAGAAGCGAAACTTGCGTAAGGAGCGACTCTTCTTTCTGTGCTAACCTGTCTTTTTCCTTGGTTAGTTCCGAAAGGTTCTGAGTCGTTTTTTCCGCTTTCTCATGCCCTTCAACGCGCCTTTTCTCCGTTTCCTGCAAAAGAGTCTCTTTTTCCTCCAGCTTTTTTTGTGCCTCTGCTAAAAGGCTTTTTAGCTGCGCGATTTCTTGAAGTACAGACTCTTTCTCCCCTGCCAGTGTCAGAAGCTTTTCCTCGAGTAATTTGAAGTGGGAAGCGTATGACTCTTTTTCTCCTTGGACCTGAACCTTTTGTTCTTTGCGAAGCAGCTCTTTCTCAGCGGCCCACGTAGATTCTTTTTGCTGATATGCAGCTATCTGTTTTTGGAGGGCAACAATCTCTTGCGTTCGGTCAGGGATACTTTCATTTCTTTGGGGCTCTTTTACTTTGTCCTGCACAGGAATTTCTCGTGGCGGAGAATATTCGCCTTTGGCAAGAGGTGTTTCTGAAGAGATGCCTTTTCCTCCCCTGAGACGATGGATAATTTCCTCGATATCAGATTGCTTATCTGTTTCAGTCATGACCTTATACTCCCAGCTCTGTTCATGTTTGTTAGGATATCGATATTCGTTTTGTTTGGGTACAATTTTAAACAGTTCACATACCCCTCCTTCGTCGGGGTATGTGAATGAAAAAGGCGCCGCTACAACATAAGGCGTTTGACTTGCACCTTTTCAGTGGGTCCACAATACTGGGCTTTGCTATGCTCTACAATTAAAAGAAAGAAAGAATTAATTTGAACAAATAGCCGCTTGAGCGGCTATTTATCCAAATTTCAAAAGGAATTGCTATATGACGTGGAATGTGCTTGTCACAGGAGCCGCTGGTTTTGTCGGGTTCCATGTGGCTAGAAGATTAGCAAGAGATGGGCACCAGGTTGTTGGAGTGGACAACTTTTGTCCTTACTATAACGTTCAGCTAAAGAAAGATAGGGAAGAAGAACTTCGTCGAGATGGGGTGAAGATTTTTCCTTTGAGCGTGGAAGATGAAGAGGCGCTCAGATCAATAGTCAAAGGAGAGAAAATTACCCATATTCTCCATTTAGCAGCCCAAGCGGGAGTTCGCTACTCTTTAGATAATCCAAGGGCTTATTTGCACTCTAATATTGATGGATTTTTGAGCATATTGGAAGTTGCTCGTGCCTATCCTGAGATTGTGACCGTATTTGCTTCCAGCTCCTCTGTGTACGGGACAAACACCAAACTTCCTTTCTCCGAGGAAGATAGAACAGATCACCCAGCAAATCTCTATGGAGCCACAAAGAAAGCAAACGAGGTGATGGCCTATTCCTATCATCACTTATTTGGCCTAAAACTGATAGGTTTGCGGTTTTTTACGGTATATGGTCCTTGGGGGCGTCCAGATATGGCCTATTTTCTTTTTGCCGACAAAATTGTGAAAGGTGAAAAAATTGAGCTTTTTGGAGAGGGCAAGCTTCGTAGAGACTTTACGTATATTGACGATATAGTGGACGGAGTTATTGCCGCACTGGCAGCTCCTCAGCCATTTGCCCTCTATAATCTAGGAAACCACTCTACAGAACCTGTTCAAACCCTTGTTGCCCTTCTAGAGAAAGAACTCAACAAAAAGGCAGTTATCTCTTTAGTTGAGTGTCAGAAGGGAGATATGGTGGATACCTGGGCAGATATACACCTTGCTCAAAAAGAACTAGGATTTTTGCCAAAAACGCCTCTTTCCGAGGGTATTAGAGAGTTCGTTTCT
>PMZB01000065.1 GCA_003170575.1 Chlamydiia bacterium
GAAGAGGAAGAAAAGTGGATCCCGTGGCGTGAAGCTATGGAAATAGAACCTGGAACTGAAGGTGGAATTGTACTTAGAGGTAGTAGGTACAAGGAGGGAATCACCCAAAAAGCATTGGCAGAAATGCTTGGTATTCACCCTCACCATATTTCTGAGATAGAGCATGGGAAAAGGCCTATTGGAAAGAAGCTAGCCCATCGCCTTGCCAAAATCTTCAAAACTGATTATAGAATCTTCCTGTAAAAGTACTGGTAACAAACCAAGGTTCGCATGATGATGCTTGAGGAATTTATGAGAAAATTTCTTCTGTTTTGCGCATTAATTGGTATATCGATCACACAGTCATGTCAACGATCTGCACAACCACAAATGCCTCTTACTGGTCTTTCTTCTTCACCACTTGAAACCTCGACAGCTACTCTACAGGGTGAACAACACATGGAATATATAGTTCCGCTTGATGAAGATTCATCTACGACTTGCCCCTTTGTTGTCCTGAGAGGGAAGATATTTCAACACACCTTCCCCGGTGTGCCAAATTACGAAAGCATAGAAGATGGCGATTATCCTGAAACTCGCTGGGTTCTTGAAATTCCAAAATCAGAAATTCAGCGAATTAGAGAAGCTAAAATTTTGCCTGAGAAATATTTTTCTGATACAGACGAAATCTGGTGGATTCAACTTATACCACCTAAAACAGAGTCTGATCCTATACCATTTGTTGGTAAAACGATTGTGGCTGAAGGATATTTGGGAATGCTCTGTTTTCATGTTCATACCCCAATAACTATAGAAACGGAGAGGATTTATAACGATGAATGAAAAGAAATTTGTGCGAGCTGAAGAAGGAGTGAACGATTCCTTATTCTTTTAATTATGAACACTATGAGAAGTTCTGTGAATTCACGAATTAAGAAATTTTTGTCATATTATAAGCCTTACTTGGGCTTGTTTTGTGCGGATATGGCGTGTGCATTTGTTGCATCGGCAATTACGCTAGCGATTCCCCTGTGCATCAGATACATCACCAAAAGTTTATTAGAGCCCAATTCTGCACTTGGTCAAATCTACATGATGGGCGCTGTCATGCTTGGTTTGGTCGCTCTTTACACTGCATGCCACGCCTTTATCGACTACCGAGGACATATAATGGGGGCGTTGATGGAAAGAGACATGCGCAGTGAATTATTCGACCACTACCAAAAACTATCTTTCAATTTTTATGATGAACACAGAACGGGGCAGCTCATGACGCGGATCTCAAACGATACGTTTGATCTTGCCGAATTATATCATCATGGCCCTGAAGACATCGTCTGAACTTACACAGACTCAAGGGAATATAGAATTTAAAAACGTCAGTTTTAAGTATAAAGAAGACTATGACCATGTCCTAAAGAATATCTCCCTGAATATAAAAGTCGGAGAATATGTTGCTTTGGTCGGAGCTTCAGGAGTGGGAAAAACAACTCTATGTTCTTTGATCCCTCGATTCTACGAAGTAAGCAAAGGGGAAATACTGCTTGACGGTAAGAATATTAGCAGTTTTAGCCTGCGCTCACTAAGAAGGAATATAGGCATTGTCCAGCAAGATATCTATCTGTTTGCTGGAACAGTCTTAGACAACATCCGTTACGGTAATTTGAATGCAAGCCAGGAGGAGATCATTGCAGCGGCCAAAAAGGCGAATGCCCATAACTTTATTATGGCCTTACCAAATGGCTATGCTACACATATTGGGCAGCGTGGCGTAAAATTATCAGGAGGGCAAAAACAGAGACTGAGTGTGGCTCGCGTTTTCTTGAAAGATCCCCCCATCATTATTTTTGATGAAGCAACGAGCTCGCTGGATAATGAAAGTGAAAAGGCCGTGAAAGATTCATTGGAAAAGTTAGCTCTAAACCGCACAACATACGTCATTGCTCATCGTTTGTCAACAGTTAGACATGCACAAAGAATTATTGTATTAACCGATAGCGGGATTGATGAACAAGGAACGCATGAGGAATTAATCGCACTGAATGGCACGTATGCGAGTTTATACAATACGCAATTAAGAATATGAGGAAAAAGTCTCTGACTTTTCAGGAAGAGATAGATGTCAAAAAAACGATCTGAGCGGAGTAATGGCACATAAATTAAAGACGATATACCGAAGGGAGTTCAAAAATCGGAAAAACGAGCTCCTGTCGAAGCGTCAATCGCACAGAATTTATCTCTTACCCAGCTTCTTAACTCCTGGCCCAATTGTGATGCTGGGTCGAGCGTTGAAAGTGCGCTAAAAAAACAATTAATTTTGTCAATTTCGTCTCGCATACATAGAGCGTCTTTTTGCAACTAAAGCTCGCGACAGAGTTAAGGGATGACAGAACAAACTATGGAAAAAACGTATACCTTGATACTGGCCCTGATATTTGTGCTGCACAGCATAGAAGAGTTTTTCTCTTATGAGAGGGCGCCTGTTCAATATTTTAATTTATTGAGCAGAAGATTAAACAATCCGTCTGTGTTTTTTTATGCAATTATATTGTTGGACACGCTAGTAGTCCTGATAGTTTTGCTCAATTGGTTTTTCTCGAACACTCTCCTTGACATAGTGGTCCGTGTCATCTTTTTTTCACTATTCATTAATACGTTACAGCATATCCTTGGTTCTTTTTGGTTCAAAAGAATTCTGCCCGGCACATATACAGCCACATTCCTCATTTTGCCATTTTCGGTAGCATGTTTGATGGGCTTACATGAGAATATGCGAATAACTCTTTTACAAACACTATTGTACCTCGCTTTGTCGCCACTAGCAATGTTCGCGTCCATTTACAGCAGTTTGTGGCTGGGCTACTTTTTAGTGAAAATATCGTTCCAAAAGCGAACGTAAAGACAATCAACAATGGGCATCAATAGTCTATCAATTGGATGAGCAGACGCTTGCGATCCCGTGGACGTTACTATGAAAATTGTACAAAGTCGAGAATGTTGTAGTGGCTAATTGAATCCGAATTCCAGAGCATCAGCTCATGGTAAGAAATCTTGTAAATCTGAATCCAAGTGACCAAGTTCAAAAATCCATGCTGGAGGCAGCCAAAAAAACAAACACTATCATCATTTGCACATACGGATCTTCCATCCGCATAAAGAGAAAAGCAGTTTCTTTAATGCTGTCGGACGACGCTGCGAAATATCCAAGAGCTCTAAGCATCTCTTCGGGGTCATGTTATGGCCAAGGAACCGAGTGTCTCCACCATCCCTTCCGAAAAGCCAAAACTCCTAGTGCTGACCACACAAATATCGCTACCGGTATCGCTACCGACATATTTAGTTCATCCTTTTCCCCAGCAAACGCTCCTGCATAACCGCCCACGAAATACCCAGCGAATAATACTCCGATCGCAGTCTGACCCAAGTTGACAAAACTTAAATCTTTCCATTCTTTCACAAATTTCTTTTTCCAGGATAATTTCACCTTTGCTCTACATGAAACACATGTTGGATCGTATGGGTGTGTAGCCTCCCATAATTTTTGACATTTTTCATGGACAGGATGAATTTTTGGTTTGCTCTTACCGCAATCATGGGCAACAACACCTGTGATTCCTAAAGTGTCTTGACAAATAACACAGTCTTCTTCGGGATTATACTCTGGGATTTCGATTTTAGTGAAAGTGACAGGCTGCATACAACTCTGTTAGTGATGAATTATACA
>PMZB01000173.1:0-350 GCA_003170575.1 Chlamydiia bacterium
TGAAGAGGTGTTGTTAAAATAAAAAGGGGGAAATATGCAAGCAAATATAGGTGTTCAAGAAAAAAAAGTCCGAGAGGAATTAGCGCCATATTATGAGGTTGATTTTGTACGTACCAGCATGTTTAAAGAGCTGGGCATTTTCGAAACCAAGAAGAAGAAAGTAATTGCTCTTTTTCATAAATATCACAACACAGTTCCTCAAACATCTCTTTCTGCCATAGAAATCAAGCTAAAAGAATGTATTGGGTTAGTAAATGAGTTTGTAAATAAGGCTAAAGGTAAGTTTGATCGTATAGAAGAAGCGTGCAAACAACTGCTTGCTAAGAAGAAAGAGCATAAAAAAGACAAAT
>PMZB01000173.1:375-7794 GCA_003170575.1 Chlamydiia bacterium
CCCAAGAAGCGATTCGGCCTGCGAAAGAACAGCCAGCCTGTGAACCTGAGGCTCCCAAAGAAGCTATCCAAGATAAAGAGGATGAGGCGCCTTCCGTTACGCAAGAGCATAAACCAGAGCTTCCACTTGATATCCCACAAAAAGAACAAGTTATTCCAGAAGAGAAACCTGTGTCCTTGTTCCAAGAAAAACTTCCTGTTGAGGATCCAGTCTGGGGCAGCGACCAAAATCCCGTCGATGAAGTTCCACAACTCGAACCTCAAGAGGTAGAAGAGAGTCAAGAAGAACCTCAGTTGGACGCGAAAAGCCTTTCTGATGGGGTTGAGGTAGGCCAGGCGCTTCCTCAAATATCCTGCTGGTCAAGAACTTATGAAGTTTCAGAAAGCGATTCAGATAGCACGGATTCTGAGTGGGAGACCATTATAGAGGCACGAAGAGAATTCTCTAGGCTAAACGAACCGACTGTAGCTATTCAAATTCCACAACCCAAACTTTCTGGTGAAGATCCGATCAAGGACCGTGAGCTTGAAACAGCAAAAGACCATAGTCTCGCAGCGGAAGAAGAGGTTCGAACTGAAGAACCTCTACTGTCAGAGATGCCAAGCCTTTCTGGGGGTGTGGGACACGCTCTTCTTCAAATATCCGGCGGTTCAAAAACTGATACTGATGAGGTTTCTGAAAGCGATTCAGATAGCCAAGTTTCAGACACGGATTCTGAGGATAAATTGAACAAGCAAGAATCATTTTGGACCAGGCACAAAGTTACCTCGTATTGTAATGAGGTCGTACCATATGTGATTGCATATGCTCTTTTCATCGGTGCAGCAGGGGCGATACTTTATGCCCAAAAGGTATCCCGAATATAAGTAATCAATAGAAGGAGAAAAATATGCCATCAGTTTCAAGGATAGAAGCAAAACAAGTACAGAGTGAATTAGCTGTATGTGATGATATTCGCCGCAAGAGCGAATCGCTTTCTGAAAGGCTGTCCTTTCTTACTAAAAAAGAAGCGGAGGTGAATGCTCTTTTTCAAAGAGAAAAGGTCGATAAGGTAGAACTTTTGACTCAAATATTACGTATGAGGCCGGAAGTAGAAAGATGTTATGAGATTGCTATTGAAATTACAGGAAATCTTTCTGCAGTCAAAAAGGTAAGTGAAGAGGTACGTTTAAGCAGGAATAAGAGAGGTCAGCTCCTTTCTGCACCACATAGACTGTTAAATAAAAAAATTACTTCTTTAATTAAGACTCAAATTTCTCTCGACAATAGTATTAGGAGCATAGCCAATCGAAGTAAAGAGATGGACACAAAATTTGCTCAAATACGGGCGAATGAGCTTCACAATCAAGAGCAAGTCGAGCAACAAGTACCGTCTCAATCTGAGCAACCAAAAGAGGAAGGTTTGAACTTTGAGCCTGTTGCCCCAACCCCCTCGCCTGAGATACCTGATGAACAACTTTCTGTAGTTCACGCGTGCGCCCCTGAGGCACCGCAACAGCAGAATTTGCTCCCTGAGGTGGCAGCACAAGAGATAGGTTTTTCATCCATCATAACTCATCTGCTAAGCAAGCAAAAACCCTCGGACATAGGTGTGCAGAGGGTGGAACAACAGGGTCGCCTTGCTGAAAAAATAAAGGAACTGTCGCAGTTTTTGATCAAGCGCAATGTCCGATCTTGGTGCTATACTGCCGGGCGGAGCCTTGCTATAGTCGGAAGCATAGCCGCTGTGGTAACCGGGATAATCCTGAGAAATAAATTTGGGCGCTCTGTAACTCTTTAAATATTCCAAATGGCAGAGGCTGTTGCCAGTCCTTTTTAAGTTGTGCAACAGCCTCTGATTCTGTGGCATCGATTCACTAGATCCTTCTTGAAAAAGAGAGGGAAATCATGGTAAAATATTGCTTTTTAGATCATGTTACCAGGTGGTCTTAAAACGGGCGAAAATGTGCAAGGCTACGAAGAAATTTTATCATGAGCTTTTTTTATGACAACAAAGTCAGACGTGCCTCGAGGGCAAAGTAGAGAGGCGTTTGCGGGTAGTGGCTCAAGAGAAGATGCCTTGCATAAAAGAAGGGCTCAAAATGCAAACGTTGTGCCTACAACGCAGCATCTTGCAGACATTGCGCGCACCTACCTTGCTGATCTTGAAAAGAGGATGCACCAGAACCCGCAAGAGATTTTGCCACTTTGGGCGCAGGTGGCAGGCGAAGCTGGGCGGATGACACAGGCAAAAAGGTTTGAAAATGGTGTGTTGTACGTCAGTGTGAAAAACTCAACTGTATTGAGTATGCTTCACCAGAAAAAAGCAGCCCTTCTTTCTGCACTTCGAAAAAAGTGCCCTGGGATACAGCTTTTAGATATTATGTTCCGATTTGGATAGGAGTGGTAAATGACATTAGATGAACCGTCAGATCTTCCTCAAAAAGAATATGACGCAAGTTCCATCACAGTACTTGAAGGGTTGCAGGCTGTTCGTGAGCGGCCTGGAATGTATATTGGAGATACTGGGATTAATGGTCTTCACCAGTTAGTCTATGAAGTTGTAGACAACTGTGTGGACGAGGCCATGGCAGGCTATTGCCGGTCGATAGAAGTCATTCTTCATGAAGATAAGTCGGTCTCAGTTGAAGATGATGGCAGGGGGATCCCTATAGATACGCATGAAGGGGAGTCTCAGAAGCAGGGCAGAGACGTGCCTGCGATTGAAGTTGTCATGACAAAGCTGCATGCTGGCGGAAAGTTTGATAAAGATACCTATAAAGTATCCGGCGGTCTTCATGGTGTTGGCGTTTCCTGCGTCAACGCTCTTTCCAAGAAAATGATTGTGAATGTGTACAAAAATGATCGCATTTACGAGATAGAATTCTGCAAAGGAGCTGTTGCACGGCCTCTTTCGACCACCGGAAGCACAACAAAAAAAGGAACAAAAGTCCGTTTTTGGCCTGACGATAGTGTGATGAAGGCTCTTGATGTTGAATATGATGTGCTTGCAAAACGATTGAGAGAACTTGCTTTCTTAAATCCTGGAGTTGAAATTGTTTTGCGCGATGACAGGGTTGAAGGGAGGGATGATGCCACATTTTCCTATACTGGGGGCTTAACTTCTTTTGTCTCCTATTTGAATGAAAACAAAAAAGTTCTTATTGATCCGCCAATCTTTTTTAAGGGCACGGGGGATGGAGATGATGGTCCAATTGAAGCAGAAGTAGCTCTTCAGTGGAATGACGGGTTTTCCGAAACGATCTTTTCTTTTGTAAACAATATCGCCACACGGCAGGGCGGAACCCACCTCACAGGCTTTTCAACAGCCTTGACGCGTGTACTGAATTCCTATATCAAAGACCGAAATCTTCTGAAAAATGACAAACTGACCCTTGGCGGCGATGACATGCGCGAAGGGCTGACAGCTGTCATCTCAGTAAAAGTTGCAAACCCTCAGTTTGAAGGGCAAACCAAGCAACGGCTTGGAAACAGCGATGTTGCCTCTGTTGTGCAGCAGATTGTGGGGCAAGAGTTAACTACCTTTTTGGATGAACATCCACAGGTGGCGAAAACCATTGCAGAGAAAGCAATCTTAGCTGCCCAGGCGCGCGATGCGGCGAGGCGAGCAAGGGAGATGACGCTCCGGAAGAGCGCTCTTGATAGCGGGCGGCTTCCAGGAAAATTAGTCGACTGCCAAGAGAAAGATCCTTCTCTTTGTGAAATCTACATTGTTGAGGGAGACTCTGCCGGAGGCTCAGCAAAGACTGGGCGAGACCGAAGGTTCCAAGCTATCTTACCCATTCGTGGAAAGATTTTGAACGTGGAAAAAGCCCGGCCAGAAAGGGTTTTGCAAAATGAAGAAGTTGGAAAAATGGTAGCAGCCCTTGGCTGTGGCATAGGCCGCGATGGGTTTCAGCTAGAGAAGCTGCGCTATCATAAAGTTATCATCATGACAGATGCTGACGTCGATGGTTCGCACATCAGAACACTTCTCCTCACCTTTTTCTACAGACACATGCCAGACCTACTGGAAGAAGGGTATATCTATATCGCGCAGCCGCCGCTCTTTAAAGTTACCAGGAAAAAACAATCCTGTTACATCAATTCCGAGCGGGAGATGGATGATTATCTTCTGGAGCTTGGCATGAGCGATATTCGGTTAAAGCAGAATGGCAAGGAGCTCACACCGGATGAAGTAAAAACACTTTCCTGCACAACACTAGAGATAGAAGCATTTATCTCAAGGATCGAGAAGAAAGGGATTCCTTTCAGGGAATATCTTGAGTGCAAAAATGAGAAAGGGGCAATGCCTCGATTTGCTGCGACAATCGCAGATAAAGTTCATTACATCTTTACTGAGGAAGAGCTCTCCGACCTGAAAAAGCAGAACGAGGAAGAGCAGCGGAAAAGGCAAGCAGAAACTCTTGCTTCCATCCCTGAAGCCGAGATAACAGAGCAGGCACGAGAATTTCGTCCAAAACCTTTTTCATTCTTCGAGTTCTATGATGATGTTGTTTGGGATTCATTGCAGGCCCAGCTTGCACAAGCACATTGTTCGCTTGATCAATACCTTGTTGTGAAGGGAAAAGAAGTCGTCACGCTTATTGATGATTCGGGTAAAGAGATACCCCTGTATTCGCTGAAAGAGTTAATAGACATGCTCCGGCTGAATGGCCGGAAAGACATGGAAATTCAGCGGTACAAAGGTTTGGGTGAGATGAACCCTGACCAGCTTTGGGAGACAACCATGGATCCAGCCAAACGAACGCTGATAAAAGTTACTTTTACTGATGCTGCAGCCATAGAGTACATGTTTACCATGCTTATGGGAGACGAAGTGCCGCCCCGCCGAGCTTTTATTGAACAGCATGCACTTGCAGTCAAAAATCTAGATATCTAGGAGCTTTATGACCACGTATACAGCTAATGAAATCATTGTAAACCGGAGCGTCGAAGAAGAGCTTAAAGAGAGTTACTTGCGCTACTCGATGTCAGTTATTATCTCCCGAGCCCTTCCAGATGTACGCGACGGGCTTAAGCCATCACAAAGGCGCATCTTGTTTGCCATGCGGCAGCTGAATTTAGGCCCACAGTCAAAGCACCGAAAATGTGCAAAGATCTGCGGCGACACCTCAGGCGACTACCACCCGCACGGCGAATCTGTAATCTATCCAACACTTGTCCGCATGGCTCAAGACTGGGCGATGCGTTATCCTCTTGTCAATGGCCAGGGAAACTTTGGTTCGATTGACGGAGACCCCATGGCTGCTATGCGTTATACGGAAGCCAGGCTCACACATGCTTCCATGCAGCTCATGGATGATCTGGATAAAGATACTGTTGAGTTTGTGCCGAACTACGACGAGACCAAAAAAGAGCCAGTTGTGTTTCCCTCAAAATTCCCCAACCTTGTGTGCAATGGTTCTACTGGCATTGCTGTTGGGATGGCCACAAACATCCCTCCACATAACCTTGGAGAGGTAATTAAAACAACGCTTCTTCTCTTGGCAAAACCTACTGCTACGATTGAAGAGATCATGCAGGTGATGCCTGGTCCGGACTTTCCCACAGGCGGCATTATCTGCGGGTATCGGGGCGTTAAGGAAGCATTCCACACAGGCAAGGGGAAGATCATTCTGCGAGGACTGGCCGCGATCGAGGACCTGCCAAACCATTCGGATAGACAGCGTATAGTTATTACCGAGATACCCTATAACGTCAATAAGTCAAGACTTATTGAGCAAATCGCAGAACACATCCAAGATAAGACGATCACTGGCATCTCTGACCTTCGCGATGAGTCAGATAGAGAGGGTCTTCGCGTAGTTGTTGAGTTGAAAAAGGGTGAGATAGCAGAAGTTATCCTCAATCAACTGTTCAAGTTTAGCGACCTTCAAGTCACGTTTGGCTGCCAGATGCTTGCACTTGATAAAGGCATGCCGCGGCTTTTGACGATAAAGCAGCTTATAGCGTTATGGATTGAGCATCGAATTGATGTAATCAGGCGCAGGACTCGTTTTGAGTTAGCCCAAGCTGAAGCGCGAGCTCATATTCTTACAGGATATTTAAAGGCGCTCGATATCTTAGACAAGGTCGTGGCGCTTATTCGTGCAAGCGGTTCAAGGGAGGAAGCAAAACAAGGACTCGTGCAACAGTATGGGTTTAGCGAGCGGCAGGCAACTGCAATCCTTGATCTTCGCCTGTATCAGCTTACAGCTATGGAAAGAGGCAAAATCCAGAATGAACATGATGCTCTTCTTGAAAAGATCAAAGAGTATAAGGAGATCTTAGCGAGCGAAGAGCGCGTCAAGGGAGTGATCACTGAAGAGCTCGAACAGGTGCTGAAACATCATAAAGGGGAAAGAAGAACACAGATAACTCCTGCCGAGACAGAAGTGGATATTGAAGATCTTATTGCTGATGAAGAGGTTGCGATCTCTATCTCTACTGATGAATATATCAAACGCATGCCGTTAACTGCCTTCAGACAGCAGCGTCGGGGTGGTCAGGGAGTTGCAGGCATTGAGCTGAAAAAAGAAGACGATGGGGTCAAGGGCGTCTATGTTGCATCCACCCATGATTACCTTCTTATCTTCACAACGCTTGGAAGATGCTACTGGCTCAAGGTCTGGCAGATACCTGACACGGGAAGGCGTTCCAAAGGGAAACCCCTTGTCAACCTGCTTGAATTCATGCCGGAAGAAAAGATTGCGACGATCATTCAGGTGAAAGATTTTGAAGCTGGAACTGCTATTTTGCTTGCTACCAAAAAAGGCGTTGTGAAAAAGACCTCGCTTAAAGACTTCTCCAACCCAAGGAAGAAGGGGATTATTGCCCTTTCTATTGATGAGGGAGATGAGTTGATAGCTGCCCGCACAGTTTCCCCAGGGCAGGAGATCATGCTCTTTACGCGCCAAGGCATGGCTGTCCGATTTGATGAAGCAGATGTGCGCGAGATGGGGAGGACTGCCCGCGGTGTGCGTGGAGTCACTTTAAGAAAAGAGAGGGACGCCGTTGTTGGGTGCGAGGCGGTAAGTGGGGACGAGACACTGCTTGTCGTATGTGAGAACGGGTTTGGGAAAAAGTCCCTTGTGGATGAGTTTAGAAAAGCACATCGCGGCGGTGTAGGAGTTAAGTCTATTATCACCAATGAGCGGAATGGCTCTGTTGTGGCAGGGTTGCGAGTGGAAGAAGGGGATGGGCTTCTTATGGTTTCCAAGGGTGGGCAGACAATTCGTATTACGCTGAAGGATGTGCGGGTCATGGGCAGAAATACTCAGGGCGTGCGTCTTGCCAACCTGAAGGATGATTCTCTTGTAGCTGTCCAAAAAGTGACAGGAGGAGAAGAAGAGGTGCCTCCTTCATCGGAAGGAGCTCCTCTGACGGTAACTGAGCCCGAGGAGGGGTGATAGACTGCCAGAAAAGATCTGTAGATAG
>PMZB01000260.1 GCA_003170575.1 Chlamydiia bacterium
TTGTTATAATGAAAAGAAAAATGTCATTTATTGAAGCGACTAATCTTGTAGAATCTTATACACCCGAAACGGATGCGGGCCTTAATCTTTTTGAAGAAATACACAGTTTCTGTCTCAAAAATCCAGATAATGACAAAATGACATTACTTCGCCGTTTATGTGATCAATCTGACAAGTTTAAGACAAATCATGATACAGCAAAAATCCGGCAGGAAATCGAGCAACATGTATAAAACTTTCCTTGTTGCAAGCTTAACTATGTATTCATGCGTGAGCCAACTTGAAAGTATCGATGTATCAGCAAAGCAGGAGTGGGTTGTGGAGAGTGATCCGGTGCGTCCTAAAGCAGAGAGCGAATATGATGCCATTATTGTGGGCGGCGGTTTTGGCGGCTTAACGTCTGGGGCATTGTTAGCAAAGAGTGGTTACAAAGTTCTCCTGCTTGAACAGCAGTCACAAGTAGGAGGCTATTGCACGTCCTATGTCCGAAAGGGATTTACCTTTCCGGTTGGAGCGCATGATATAAGCGGCTGCGACCAAGGCGGGATCGGGAAGCTCCTCTCTCTTTTGAGCCTAAAAAAAGAAGACTTTTTCGCACTTCATACCCGGACATATATGTTTGGGGATAAAAAGATTACATTTACAGGAACGAACAATGACCTCGTGAATCAGCTGTCAGAGCTCTTTCCAAAAGAAAAAGATCACATTGCTGCCTTTTTTGCCGAGGCAAGAAAAGCGCTCTCTGAAGAACATGCCCCCAGCTCCCCTACCCAGACCACCTTCGCAGCTTGGAAACAAGCAACCTATCAACAAAAACTGGATGAGTTCTTTCAAAATCAGGAACTCAAAAAATTTCTTTGCTCTTTAATTGGCTATATTGGAACAAAACCAGAAGAAACCGTTGCAAGCGATGCATTAGACACTTGTTTTAGTTATTTTCTGTATGGCGGGTATTACCCAAAACAAGGGGGAAAGCTGTTTGCAGATGCGCTCAAACGTGTTATTGAATCGCATGGCGGCACAGTTCTTCTCAATACCCATGTTGATGAAATCCTGGAATTTCAAGGTCATGTGGTTGGGGTTCGTGCTAGAGAGAATACGTTTTTAAGCACTATTGTCATTGCCAACGCGAATGCAAAAACTTTGTTTTTGAACCTTGTGCCACAAAAAGCGCTTGATCCAGCATTTCTCGATGCAATCAGAAATTTAAAAATGTCCATGTCCCTTGCCATAGTAAACCTCGGTGTGGATATGGATCTTTCGGTATTATCCTCGATCATGAAAGGCCAGACTGGATTTTTTATTAGTTCTAACGCTGATCCAGCTGCAGCACCAAAAGGTTGTGCAAGCCTTTCTAAAGGCATGCATGCGCAATACGCTGAAGTTCCTCCCATAGACACTCCAGAGTACAAAGAATACAAGGAAAAACTGGCTGTGCAGGCTCTTTCTTCCCTCGAAACTGTGATCCCTGGAATTCGAGATCACATCATTGTCAAAGATGTGATCACACCCCGAACCTTAGAGCGCTTTACATCCATGCCAGAAGGCGCTCTTTACTCCTTCGATCAATCCCGCGGCACTAAACGCCCCTACTTTAAAACCCCCATTCAAGGATTATATCTTGCAAGCTCCTCCACACTCCCCGGCGGCGGAGTTGAGGCGGTTGTGTTTTCTGGAATGATTTGTGCAAGGGATATTATTGATCATAAAAAGAATATAACAAAATAGTTCTAGTATTTTGCGACTTTGTTTNNGTCTACAACCATCACAATTACATTACCACAACCTGCCCCAAGTAGAATTGATTATGTCGAAGCTGTAGAAGAGTTAAGTGTAATTTTAGAAAAATACAGGTGTATCTGAGGAAAAATTTATGAGCATAACCATTACCCAAACACTGCCGTGCATTGATTATTTGGCTAAGATTGATGAGTTGGGCAAAATTATTGATGATTTTCAGGGAATGGATGATAAATTATCCAAAAAGATACGTCGATGGGAAAAAAAGTCAGTGGAGGCAGTTCTTGCAAACCAATCTGATGCACAGATTGCAACTGTCGCCAAAGAGAGACTTGATGTTCTCGATCATAAGATTCTTATTTGTCCGATCAGTGGAAAATCTCTCCGGCGGCCTGTGATGGAACGAGGGTGGACAGTGGAAAGTGGGGTGCATGCCTTTTGTCGAAAGATATCTACAAAATCTCCTTTAGATGGGCAGGAAATGACTCAGACGCCTCCTATTCACCTCTTCGCTCAAGCGATGATTCATTGGAGACAAGGCTTAACTGAAACTCCGCCCACAGAGGAACATATAGAGGAAAATCAAGTTGCTCTCCCTCAGGAAATTACCGGTGCTGATGCAGCTACCTATTTTGTGTATCAACAAATAGCTCAGCAATCTTTTTTAAAAGTCCAGATGAAGGAGTTGCGAGGGCAGATGGCTTTGATGACAACTGAAGCTCAACAACGTACAGCCGAGGCAGAAGAAGAGAATCGACGCGTAAAGGAAGAAGCTGAAAAAAGAGCAGCGGAACATGAGGCGGCTATTCTTGAAAAGCTTGATTCGATGGACAAGAAATATCAGGATGATCTTTCTACAAAGAATTCCAAAATTGATTCAATGAACGAGGAGCATAAAAAGAATATTGCTACATTAGAGCAGAGGCTGAAAGATGCTGTGGGAACAAATGAGGCTCTTGCTCAATCTCTTAAAAACGAGATCAAAGAAATGGATCTCAAGCATCAAACCGCTGTAGCCAAGTGTAGAGAAGACATTGAGAAGAAAACAACAGACCTACAGCATACACGCTCTGACTTAACAACTCAGCTCAACGCTGCATCGGAAGCGCATAAACAAGCCCAGGCTTCTTTGTCTGAGACGCATGGAAAGGAAGTAACAGGATTGCGAAAACAGATCCAGGATACTGGCAAAACAGTTAATCAGTTACAAGATCAATTACGTGAGGAACGATTAGGGAATTTGCAACACCAGACGGATATTCAACAGCTCCGCACAGCTCTATCGAATGCTCAACAACAAGTGAACCAATTGCGAGCTCAGGCATCCCAGTCTGGTCATCGTGATTGTATAGTTATGTAAGGAGATATTTTATGACTCTTTGTGTGCAAGGCTCTTCTACGCAAGCAGCTTTGTTAAATCAACAATCTTCCTTGGGAAAAGAGTTAATTACTGCTGTCACACGATCTGGGAAAGAACTTGTTGTTGCTGGGCAAAAGACTGTGGCAATGTTCAATGGTTTCAAGAAAGCTATGGAAGATCGGTGTGTTGCCTTGGAACAGGCGAATCGAACGTTGACTCAGAGGATTGCTGCGTTAGAAGGTGAGCAGCGCGAAAAAGCATCTGTGCTCGATAAACAGCTGGCAAATGGTTTGCAAAGAGAACAAGCTGCCAGACAAGAAGCAGAAGCCCTTCGGAAAGAAAAATGTGAGGCTGAGCAAAAACTTACAGAGCAAAAGGCTGCAGCTTTTGCCGCGCAGGCAAAAGCTCAAC
>PMZB01000001.1 GCA_003170575.1 Chlamydiia bacterium
GAACTGCCGTTTTTAGGATAAAGCAAAGTAGTGAGGTAAAACATGAGCATATCCTCGGGGATATCCCAATCAGAACTGTATTCATACTGGTATTTAAATTCTGCATATATCGTTGCAAGATCAGAGTAGTTTCTCACTTTTGCTATGAAAGTGATACATAAAAAAACTTAAAGAAAACGAGCTTGTCGTAATTTTACAAAACTCGGGAAAAATTCCGACGAAGGAGGGATTTTTTTCGAGTTCTGTAAAAGTCACTGGAATAAATCCACGCTTAGAATCTTATCATCCTCAAGAACGTGAAAGATGGTCAGAGAAAGAAACGTTTTCTTAAAGACTTCTTCAGCAAGATCCTCAATTGAAGATAGGGTTCTTCCATTTGCTTCAATGATAATCTGACCTAGTCGCAGGCCTGCTCGAAAGGCAGCGCCCGAAGTATCGATTTCTGTGACAAGAAGTCCTGTTTGAATGTCTTGAGCCTCTTTCCAATGAACAAGGGTAGGTTGAACACGGAGCCCGAGATCGTTCTCTACTTTTAGTGCTTGAGCTGAAGCTGGTAAAGCTTCTCCCACAGTTGGTAGGAGGGTGATTTGCTCAGATCCTCTGCGAACAAGAAATGTAAGCGTATCTCCTGGTTTTGCAAAAGCGATAGCTGTACGCACCTGGCCTAATTCCATGATGGGTGTGCCTTGAACTTCAAGGATCATGTCTCCTGGGCGAAAACCGGCTAGGCCAGCTGGACCTTGTGGAGCAACTGCGAAAACAAAAACACCTTGATGTTTTTCAAGCCCAAGTTCAAATGCTATGGAGGCATTAACTGGGAACAGAAGCATATCTAAATGCCCACGGAGAGGCTTTTTATGTTCAGCAAGATCTTTCAACACTTCTTTGATGAGATTACTGGGAATAGAGAATCCAAGTCCTATACACCCGCCGCTAGTTGATACGCCGCACGAATTCATTCCAATCACATCGCCATCCAGATTTAAAAGAGGTCCTCCTGAATTGCCTGGGTTCATAGTGGCATCTGTTTGGAAAAAATTTTGAATAAGAAGTCGCCCTGGATAGGAGCGACTATCTGCGCTCACAATCCCTGCTGCAACTGAACCTTGAAGCCCAAAAGGATTGCCTATGGTGAGAACTGTTTCCCCCACCTCAACCTTTGAAGAATCAGCGAATTTTAATTCAGGAAGATCAGTTGCCTCGATCTTAAGAAGAGCAATATCGGTCGTAGGATCGGTTTCAATAACCTGGGCTGGATATTCATTTCCTTGCAGAAGCTGGACTGTAATACTTTCACTCTCTGCAACAACGTGGTTATTGGTGACGATATACCCCTCTTTCGAAATGATAAACCCGGAGCCTCTGGAAAAGGCCTTGGTATGATTGATAACGGGTGAAAAACTTTCTCCGCCTAAATATTCCCACGTGTCCGAAGAGGGTTTAGAAATAACATAAATTGCAACCACACCCTGGCGGGCTTTTTTTGTGGCTTTAAGAAAGGGTTGAGGCAGCTGTGAGCTTGACTTGGTGATCAGCGTTCGCTTGTGAATCTTTTCAGTACAAGAGACTTCGTTGATTGATAGTAAAAACCCTGTGCAGCAGACAAGACAAAGGAGTGTGCGCATATTTTAACTCGCAAATTGACATAGCACCTCCTTTGGGCAGAAGGTGCTATGAGGTTAGTTATTCTACAGGAAGCGAGAAAAAGCGAATATTCTGGCCAATCTTTACTTGCAGAAGGATTTTGCCGCTTTTCTTCGCATTTTGGGCGGCGTTGACAAAGTCATCTACCGTAGATACAGCTTTTCCATTGACTGCAAGGATCACGTATCCTGCCCGAAGGCCAGACGCAAAAGCAACCCCATCTGGATCAATTTCAACGATAAGCAGTCCTGTTTTTGTTTCCAGGTTGTACCGTTTAGCAAGCTCAGGAGTGACTGGGTCAAGATATATTCCTAAGGACTCTTCTGTTTCTATGGTTTTAGCGCTATGCTCTGGATTTTGCCCGACTTTGGCAGTGAGCATAATTTCTTTGCCTTCCCGCTGCACTTTTATCGAAAGATCGGTTCCAGGCTTCGCAAGAGCAACTGTATTTCTGAAAGCGCCAAGGCTTTCGATAGGAGTTCCTTGAAGTTCAAGGATGATGTCGCCAGACTGAAGGCCCGCAGCATCTGCCGGGCTTCCAGGAGCCACTTCTGATACTAAAGCTCCTTGTGGCTTTTCAAGCCCAACAGCAGCAGCTATATCAGCGTCCACACGTTGAAGGAGGACTCCAAGGTATCCACGGGAAAGCTGCCCATGCTGAAGAAGTTCTTCCATAACTTCTTTCAAAAGGTTACTTGGGATTGCAAATCCTATGCCCATGTACCCGCCTGTCTGGGTGGCGATCGCTGTATTCATCGCAATGACGTCGCCATTTAAATTCACGAGCGGGCCGCCCGAATTTCCCATGTTAATTGCAGCATCTGTTTGGAAGAACTTTTCTACGCGCAAGATATCAAGATCAGACCTGCCTTTAGCGCTAATTACCCCTGTTGTTACTGATGCTTGGAGGCCAAAAGGATTTCCAATAGCTATCACCCATTCGCAGATTTCAACCTTAGACGAATCTGCCAGCTTCAATGCTGGAAGGTTTGTTGTCTCAATTTTTATAAGCGCTATATCTGTGCTTGGATCAGTCCCGATTTTTTTTGCTGTGTATTCTTTACTGTCAGACAACTGTACAGTGACAATTTCTGCATCATCAACCATGTGGTTATTTGTGAGAATATATCCATCTGGAGAGACGATAAAGCCTGTGCCATACACAAAGCTTGGTTTATTCTGCTTTTGTTGTTGCTCAGGGGTGATGCCGAAGAAACGCTCCCAAAAATCTTCCGGGGTCATCCCAGCCCCTTCGCTCCGTGACCATGAATGGTTAGACTGCTTTTTGATCTTTGATTTGATAGAAACGACTCCTGGCTGCGCTTTTTTTGTTGCCTCAATAAAGGGCTTAGAAAAGCTCAACGGGTCCTTTTCTATGGAATCGGTTGCTTGCACAAACCCTGAGGCCAAAAGGCCAGAAATACAAAGTATAGAAAATAAGTGCCGTCTCATTGTTTATTCAACTCCTTAGAATGGAAAAATATGTCTAATTTTACGTAGGTGGGAGAAGAAAATCAATCATTTCATCTCCAACGGGGTAAAATCGCTTTTAAGATTAGAAGAATCTGTCGTTTGCACTTTATAGAGGTTCTCGAGATGTTTCTTGTACTTCTGCATGTGATGTTTGTAAAAGTTTTTGGGATGAAGAGTTTTCTTAAAATGAAGGATTGAAGTTGAGAAGAGAGAGGTGGAGTTTTTGTAAACATCATAGGATAGCACATTTTGGGAGGTGCTTGGGGTCCATTCTGCAATGAGTACCAAGTGATGACGGTGTTTTTTTATTTTACCCCAGAAATGGAGGGGAGGATTTGGAGGAGGGGGTGGAGGATCTGTTGGAGGGGGATCAGTCAGAAGGGGATCATTCAGAAGGAAATCAGTCAGAAGGAAATCAGTCGGAGGAGGATCAGCTGGAGGAGGATCAGGGGGGATGGTAACAGACTTTGTGATGTGAGCATTATCATAGGAACCAGCGTTGCTTACTGTCTGACCCGTGAAGGTTTGGGTCACGGAGGTACCTGCCGAGTTAGTAACAGTGAGTTCTACATCAAACATACCGGCTGAAGTATAGGTGTGGGAAGTGATAGGGTCAGTCGTTTCAAATTCAATCCCATCTCCAAACTTCCAAGAGTATTTGACAATTGTTCCAACACCAGTTGCAGAACTGGATGCGTCAAACACTGTAGAGAGGCCGGCAGTGCCAATATTTGCTATGAAATCAGCAGCCGGAGCTGGATCAGGAGTAAGGGCGATGTACAAGACTACACTAGCTGATCCAAGAGGAATCGTTCCAGAGACCACGGGCGGATTTCCAGTGAGATCAATAATAACCACATTTTGGTTCGCCACATCCACAACATATGCTGTCTTTCCGTCTGGGGCGATCGTAATTCCAATTTTTTGACCATTGTTACAAGGGATTGCCTGGGTAACATTC
>PMZB01000090.1 GCA_003170575.1 Chlamydiia bacterium
CATAATCTATTAACTCCTAAAAATATGTTTCAAAAACCACGTAAGATACTATACATATATTCTCATATTTTTTGCTAAAAACTTGTAAATCTGATTACCAGTTTAAAACTCTAGTGATGTCATATACTTCTAAGGTTGGTGCTGTGACCGGACGAGGAAGTCTTTCCTCTAAATCAGAGGTATATAAATTTTTCCTTTCTGAAGCATACATTCGCGCTTTCATGAAAAGCTCATCAAATGTCTTGCCTACACACAAGACTTCACCTGTTGATTTCATCTGGGGACCTAATTGTTCATTTGTAAGATGCAGTCGAGAAAATGGGAAAACAGGCATTTTTAAAGCCAGACATTTGGGCTGAGCCATACCGCTTAAGCCTTGTGCTTTCAGCGATTGGCCTAAGATGCACTTTGTGGCAATGTGGACAAGAGGAAGGGCCGTTGTCTTGGAAAGAAGTGGAATGGTTCTGGATGCTCGTGCGTTAACTTCCAACACAACCACTTCATTTTTATGAATCGCAAATTGGACGTTAAATAATCCCAGAATGTTGAGCGCTCGGCCAATTTTTATGGTTTGTTCTTTTATTGCATTTTGAAAGTGCTGAGGAAGTTTATAAGGAGACAAGAAACAAATTGAATCGCCTGAGTGAATGCCTGCAGGCTCCACATGTTCGATGATGCCGCAAATAAATACTTCTTGCCCGTCGCAAATGGCATCCACCTCAACTTCCATCGCTTCTTCTAAAAACTCTTCCATAAGTATAGGAGCAACACTTTCGATCGGTACATCGTGCAAGTAGGCGTGAAACTCTGCTTCATTGCGTATCGTCTGAATAGCGGTTCCCCCAATTACGTATGAAGGCCTGAGGATCATGGGAAAACCAATTTTTTGCGCTTTCTCCCATCCTTCTTGCGCTGTTGAGAAAAAACAGTTTTTAGGTTGTTTAATCCCAATTTTTTTGGCGAAAGAGCGAAACCTTTTCCTGTCTTCTGTGATGTCTATCGAATCAAAGCATGTTCCCAATATGGGAATGCCTTCCTTGTGCAAATATCGTCCAATATTGAGGGGTGTTTGCCCTCCAAGCTGGATAATGGTTCCTATAGGCTTTTCAAGGCGTATTACTTCACGAATATGCTCAACTGTTAAGGGCTCAAAATAGAGGCGATCGGTTGTATCCCAGTCCGTAGAAACTGTTTCAGGGTTGCAATTGATCATGACTGATTCATACCCAAGCTCACGAATTGCCTTCACACCATGAACACAGCAATAATCAAACTCAATCCCCTGCCCGATTCTGTTGGGACCGCTTCCAACTACAAGTATCTTTTTCTTTGTTGTAGGCTTGCTCTCGCATGCATTTGAGTACGTTGAAAACATGCAGGCAATCTCGAATGGAAATATCCCGCTCCAGGAATCAAGCCTTTTATAGACAGGATGGAGGTTTAATTTTTTCCTCTTTTCACTGATCTGTTTGGATTTGGTTTTCAAAAGAGTACCAAGCCTTTCATCAGAAAAACCCATCTGCTTCCAACGCTCAAGTTCGCTAGCATTCACACTTTTCAGAGACTTCTTCGCTATAGCTTTTTCTTCTTCAACCAACTCGTTGATCTCTTTTAAAAACCATGCGTCATAGTTAGTCTTCTTTTGAATCTCTTCTATAGATATGCCATTTTGTAAGGCAAGATAGATGTACCAGAACTGCTGAGGATGTGGTGTGGAAAGGTTAATCTCCTCAGGATTTATTTTTTTTGCTGTTGCTTTGTCCAGACTGGAAATTGCTTTCAGGAGGGATTCTTTGAACGTGGCACCTAAACCCATCACTTCCCCCACAGATTTCATATGGGTTGTCAGTTCCTGATTGGCGTCAGGAAACTTCTCAAAATCAAAACGAGGCATCTTGGTCACAACGTAATCAATCACAGGCTCTATCGCCGCAAGCTCATCTAAAGTGTATCCAGCGGCAATCTTGGTCACGATCTTTGCAATGGGAAATCCTGTAGCTTTTGAGGCGAGCGCAGACGAGCGAGACACTCTTGGATTGATTTCAATGGCAAGTATTTTCCTACTCCTAGGCTCTTGAGCAAATTGGACGTTACAGCCACCAGAAACCATTCCAATTCCATCCATCATGAGAAACGCCATTTTTTTCATGAGCTGATAGTCTTCATCACTAACGGTCTGAATAGGCGCTATAACGATAGAGTCCCCTGTATGCACTCCCATGGGATCCATATTTTCCATCCCACAAATAACAAGCCCCTTGCCAGTTCGGTCTCGAATAACCTCCAGTTCAATCTCCTTCCAGCCCTGAACAGATTCTTCGATCAGAAGTTTTGGAGAAAAGGTAAAGCCCTCTTCACAAATTCGCTCTAATTCCTCAATGTTGCGCGCAATCCCCCCTCCTTGTCCGCCCAGCGTAAAGGAGCAGCGAATCACCACAGGAAAGCCTAACTTCTCTACCGCCGCATGAACCTCCTCCCACGCAGCAGCGCAAAACGACCGAGGAACTTCCAACCCTTGGCTCTTCATCGCTTGTTTAAATAGTTCTCGATCTTCCGCCTTCTCAATGGCCTCAAGACTTATCCCAAGCAGCTTGACATTATACTTTTGCAAAATCCCCTTCTGGCTTAACTCTTCGGCACAATTTAACCCTGTCTGCCCGCCCATGGTTGGCAAGAGAGCGTCCGGCCGCTCCCTTTGAAAGATCTTTTCCAAAACGTCCGATGTGATTGGTTCAATGTACACTGCATCAGCAGTAGAGCTATCTGTCATGATGGTTGCAGGATTGGAATTAAGCAGGATGACAGTATAGCCTTCCTCTTTAAGCGCCTTGCACGCCTGTGTGCCTGAATAGTCAAACTCACACGCTTGCCCTATCACAATAGGCCCAGCACCAATAATTACTATCTTTTGTATGGATCGATCTAGAGGCATGGTTTAAGCCTTGTTATTTCAAAA
>PMZB01000211.1 GCA_003170575.1 Chlamydiia bacterium
ATTTCATCAAACAGAATGACTATATCTTTTACTTCATATGTATCATTTCCCTTGGAAGTAGCATATTTATCAAGCTCATGAGCAAAAGCTGACTTATCTGTAGATCCGACGTAACTAGGGGGCGATCCAAAAAGTCTTGTATTACTAGCCCCATCCGAGTACGTTTCCATATTAATCTCTACATATCCTTTCTTTCGCTCCGAAACAGTCTTTGCTAACTGTGTTTTGCCAACCCCTGTTGGGCCAATGTACAAAAATACCATATTCTGATCCTGAACAGTTTGAGAAGTAAGGGTCGCAGCTGTTTGGGATGTAGCAAAATCCTGACCAACAACATGTTCTCGCAAAAAGGAGAGAAACTCTTGATATAGATCTGGCGTTGCCTTGCATTCTTGAACAACAAGGCCGCCTGCCTTTTCTTTCAAAATTTGGTCAACTACTGTTGGGTAAGCTCTTCTTAAGGCAGGGAAAATCTGGGCTCGATCCGCTGGTTCCAATTGTGGTAAATTTTCGATAAGTTTTTGCAAATGGGTAACAGCAATCTCATCTTTTTCTCTTTCTATTTGCTCTGGTGCAAGACCTAGGGAAATGAGCGTGGTGAGGTTTGGTTCCTTAGGATCTATCAAGTATTGGGCAATCGCATTCCAGCACGTGTTTGCATGCTCTTCATACAATATCCTTCGAAATCGTTCGCAGGCATGCAGTGCTAATGCTGTGGAAAACCATGTGGGATCTAAGGAGTGAGGTCTTTCTCTCTCCCCATCTTTTTTTATCTCGTTAGAAACACGAGTGAGCTCTCTAGAAAAATTTTCAGCATCAACTTGGTTAAATAAAATAAGCTCTGGCTGAATTTGAGTAATCTTAACTATAACTTTATTTCTGCCATCTTGACCAATATCTGAAGTGACAACAGCCTGAGGGAAAATATGATGAACTAAATCCCGAATTTGGAAGGGGGTACTTAATATGTTTAAAGGAACCTCTGCCATAATAATTACCTCTTTTGTATGAATTAAAGATCCGCCAAAGTGTTATCTCAAATGAGAGATTTGGTTTCAAGCTACATTAAATAAATGGTGCTTGGGTCAAGCCGAGAACGGCTTTTTTCACTTAATTAGTTTTCTTGTACCACTTCATTGCAAGAAGTGCTTTCTTTTTCAGGACTTCTTGAAAAAGGGACTTTTCAAGGGCGTCAGGGGTCGTAAGGTTGAGGGAGGCATATTGTGGATCCTGCCATAATCGTATTTTCTTATTTTTCCACATAAATTCAGAGGGAAGATGGAGGGTCTGCGCACAATCGAGTTCCACATCAATCGCAGCAAGGCAGGAGAGCACAAAATGGACACACTGATGATCCTGAAGGCTCCAGATTGTAAAGTCATATTTTGGGATAAGGCGATACAGGTTCAAAAACTCTTCCTGAGTTAAGGGAAAAGCCACAGCCAAGGTTGGGTTATGCCCGCCAGATCCCTTTTGCAAGTAGCCATCTGGAAGATCAGAAAAAAGATATTGTGCTGGATTGGGGTCAGAAGTTTCTAAAGACCTTCGCACTACTTCATCAAAGTATTTTGGCGCTGTTAGGCCAAATTCCCCTGTGTGCCCGCCTTCAAAGGTCCAAGGCTTTCCATTCACTTTTCCAGAAAGTTTAATCCAGGCGTGTCCAATTGTCGGATCCTGAGGTAGGAAAAGGCCATAGTGCATGGAAGTAAAAAAGGCCTCTGGAGAGGTGTAGTCAAGATGTTTTGCATCAACAAGTACAACAAGTGAATAAGGAGCTTCGCCTCGAAATTGCGGGTAAGAAGAGGCGCATTCGCGAATGTCCCGAAGATGCTGATACTCAGCAATATATGCATCACTAAATCGAGGAGAGCACCCTCCAAGTAAGAGGCAGAGAATGCTACTCCATTTCAACGCAGAAAGAAAATTGCTCAATCTCTTCTCCCCGAATACGTTCACACGCAATAACCCAGTCAAAAGGCTCTTCTTCAGATTCTAGAATTTGGCTGGGGCGGTTTCCCATGCAGAGCATGCCGGCCAATTCACTCATGAGGGGCTCAAGGTATACTTTCAGAGTTGTTTTCTTGAGCTGAATCTCTATCCCCTCAAACGGATTAAATAAAGACGCTTTAGGAAAGTGGACTTGGGAAGCGCGCTCCACAAAGATTTCAAAGAGGAGCGGGATTTTTGGATCATCTCTTTTCACCTTTCCCACGAATCGCTTTCCTTGGCGAGTAAAAGACACTAAAGAGCCATGTGGAAACTTCCACGCAAGTGAGACGCCTCCAGAAACAAATCTCAACGGGGAAAATCCGCGCAAAAGGTGAGGCTTCACTTCCTGAAACGCAGCTGCAAACGTGCCCTGAGGATTAGGGAAAAGTGCATAGTTTTTGCTTTCAAAAAAGGGTGCTGTAGATACGTCTGGAATGGATCCTGACCGCACCAAGGCAAGCTCGCAGTAGCTTTCTCTTGTCCACCCTCTTTTGAGGGGGCGCCCTGTATGTAGACTCATCCAACGGTCGAACAAGGTACATAGCTGCTCTTTCCCAGCGTGAAACACTCCGCATCCAGGCCCGCGGTACATACCCTCTTCTTCATCCCAAAATAAAAACGCTTTTTCCAGAAGAAACTCTTTCCAAGGGTACTCAGGAAAATAGTCGAGTGCCGCAAGCATATGGCCAAAGCTGGAAGGGTTGGAAAGAACCTCCTCAGGAGGCTGCAAAGGTGATTGATTCAAAAGAAGCTCTGCATAAAAAGCTTCTATTTTCGGCCACTTTTGCTCTTTAAGATGAGAAAGCAAACACTCCTGAATAGAGGCTATAGTGCCAGAGAGCTCTGCCCCAAGAATAGGTCCAAAATCACGTACAAGTATCTCGAGGATATAGGCCACGCGTACCGGCAAAGCCCTATCATTGCATAGTGGATAATCAGAAAGATCCGCCGGGAAAGATCCTGCGCTTTGAAACCCGAGCAGCTTGTGAAGAAGAGTCTTTCCCTCAAGCATCTCTTGATGCTGCTTTTTCCGAAGCAAGAGCAGGGCAAAAAGCAGATTTTCATAGAAAGAAACGGCTTGATAGGGAGGCTCTCTATACAAGAATTTTGTCTGTTTACTCAAAAAGAGCTGCAAATAACGCAAGGCTTCATCTACATACTTTCTGGACAGATCTTCAACGGGAACTTTTTCTTGTGCCATGGGCCTTCATGCTCTTTTTTGCAAAATATTTTTCGCTTGCCTCAGAACAAGATGGAGCACATCTGGTGAAGCGGCAGTGCTGTACGCAATTTTTCTTAAGCTTTGAGGAGCATCACCCACTGCAATGCCAATATCAGCTGCTTCCAAGAGGTCTATATCATTAGTATCATCTCCAGCAGCTATGGTTCCAAGAAGCGGTGTATATTTCTTACAAAGGTAGCGAAATGAAGCGCCCTTGGAAACCCCGCTTGCGGTCACCTGAACGATTTTTACATCATCACTAAACGAGTCTTTCATGATCAGGGCAGTCAAACCAAAATTCTGTTCAATTGCCTGTTGCAAAAACGTCTCTTCTCCTTTCATGACAAAAAAGCGAGCGCTTGCATACTCAATCGAAGGAATCTCCTGAACAGAGGAAAACTCCACCCACCTCTCTTCCTGAAGCGTCTTTCTTTTGAGAAGATGCTCCTGAAGAAACAGAGAGCACCCCTGGCGGTTTACAAACGCTCTTTCTTCGCCAAGCATCTCATATGCTACAACGCCAAACCTGTCGATATAGGGAGCAAGCCCTAAAATATCCTTCTTAAGAAGCGAGGAGGAATGGATCTTTTTTCCTTCAGGGTACGAAAAAAGCGCAGCTCCATTAAAGGCTGCGAGAAAAAAAGGAAAGGGCAGTTTTGCCAAATGATGAAGGCTCCACGATAGGGTTCTTCCAGTAGCAAACAAAATTTTCCACCCTTCTTTTTCCATCAAAGTAAGTGTTGCTATAAGGGGCACTGAAGGATTTTGGTTGCGGGAGAGCACCGTTCCATCAATATCAAGAGCTACAATACCTTGAGTCATTTTTCCTCTTAGAGTAAAATAAGCGCTTATTTTAGCAGAGATGGATGTTATGCTTCGAGTTTTCTTCCTTGTGTGCTCATTACTTTTCTTGAGCTCCCCCCTTCCTTGCAGTGAGGCCAGTCAACTTAAGGAAGAATTTCTCCAAGAAGAGGAACCTGCTGCCTCAGAAAAACAGACCCCTCTTGAATCAAAGGCGCTGCTTATTAAAACTGTACTTTTGCTTGCAGGCATTGTGGGGATGCTGTATGGAAGCGCTTATCTTCTACGGAAAATCGGAGGCAGTCGATTCTCTCCTGCTAAAGGTGAAGGCGCAATCAGACTCGTAGAACGGCAATTTATTTCCCCAAAAACTTCTGTGTGGCTTATCGAAATAAAAGATCAGCCAATTGTTGTTGTTGATGGACAAAATGGTGTTGCGGTCCATTCACTTACCAAAGAAAAAACAGTATGAAGATTTTTTTGCTCATTGTCACAACTCTTGTAGTGTGCACAAGCTGCTATCGAATCCCTGAAGAAGGGGAAGTCAGTGTAATCCCAGTCACGAATAACCCTTCAATGACCCGACAATCACCTTCTCTCATGCCAGGCGTCGCGTATTGATTTTGCTTCATTTTCACGCAAAAAGCTCTGGGGCATTATTTGAAACGTGAGCTCCTTTTTCTTCTTGATACAGCTCAAAAATGCCCTCACCCTTTTCCAGAATCTGTTCGCAAGTAAGATCATCCGTCATCAGCGTAAAGACTTGATGCAAGATGATGGAGTCATCAAGTGCGCGGTGGGCATTATTTTTCGGAATACCAAAAATCTCGCGCAAATACTGGAGCGTGTGTTTCGGCAAATCCTTGCGATATTTTCTTGCCCATTTCAGGGAATCGACAAGGGCCCAGCCTTTTGGAAAAGCCAATTTGTACCGCTTAAATTCGGCTATCAGAAAGCGAAGGTCAAACTGCTCCCCATTATGAGCCACCAACATAATGTCCCCAGAGCAGAACTCAATAAAGTCTTTCCCAATGGTTTTGAAAGAGGGCTCATTTTGCACCATTTCATTGGTAATCCCGTGAATCCGTATAACCTCTTCCGGAATAAGCACACCAGGATGAACAAGACGTTGAAAAGACCTTTCGCGTTCAGGGTCAAATGCAGCAATCTCAACAATCCGATCACTGTCGCAAAAAGTCCCTGTAGTCTCAAGGTCAAAATAGATTGGTCTTTTAGTGGTCATGGAATTTGGAAGTAAAGCCCTATTTTTGAGTACTCAGTTCTTTGGCTTTGTCAAGCATCTCTTTGAGGCTCATAGCTTTGACTGCTATTGCTTGTACGATCGTCCCAAACATCGTGCACACTTGTTTGCTTGTGTTCACATATGCGTGGAAAAGTTCCTCGTCTACTTTTTGGTTGAGGCAGGGTACGACAAGGCGGTAGAACACTGTTTTTGAATCATCATCGTAACAAAATCCCGGCATATCCAGCTCTTTATTGATCATGTGCAGCAGTTTGCCTAGATCGTCCGATGAGTCTATTTCGACTGTACAGGGAACAAAGGTAATCACCTGCATAAGGTGGCTTCCCTGCAGTCTTCGAATAAACATAGGATAATCAAATCCATTGATTGAAAGTGAGGTGAAAATCTGATTGTTTTCCTCTTGCAGAGTCGCTTTGATGCCTATTTTGTCTAGTGATTCAATAAGCGCCTTTTCATTCAGCTCCATGTCCAACCTCCAAATTTAATCCCTTACGTTTCAGGCTATCTTTTATGGAATTATAATTGCAAGAGTTTCTATGCTTCCCAAGAAAGAGCTTTTTCCGCCGCCTGTGAGCAGACTTTTTTATGACATGCCAAGAATGTCTGCCCCATTTCAATGATTGATTCGTACACCTTACGTGAGGATAAACCATCCTGATGCAGTTTTTCAAGAGCCTCTTGGGTAGCCTCAATACGAGTAGCAAGGCGCATCATTTCTGTATTAACATCCCCTTGCCCTTGTACACTCAGAGCAGACTTGACAATTTTATTCACAAAATCACGACTAGCTACAAGTTGTTCCGGCTCCAAGCGTAAGCCAGAGGAGTCAGGAAGCTCCGCTGAGCCAGATGATCTTGTTTGCGAAATTGATAAAGACTCGGACATTTCTAGAACTC
>PMZB01000126.1 GCA_003170575.1 Chlamydiia bacterium
GGATACGAGCACCAGATCTTTTTCCGTAAGAATTATTATTTCTGCTATGATGCAATACCTAAAAATTCAAGAGAAATAGTTATGAAGAGATTTTTTCTTTTTCAGATTTTCCTTCTGTTGACTGGAGTTTGTTTTGCCGAAAATCCTTCTGTTGAAAAGCTTCGAAAGGAAAGGTTTACCGGATTTACTGAGGAAACACGAGTCTTTTGCCCGGAGTGGAGAATCGAGGTTGTAGACAGGTGGCCAGATGGCAGTTGCCGGGAAGTTCTTTTTGTGGAACCCGAAAGAAATTGGCCAATGAAACGCTTTTCCTATTATGAGGGAGGTGAGCTTGCGCAAGAATCAGAGCTTGAGCCGCCTTCTGATGACGAGGAGGGAAGGGGCCGTTTACATGGCGCATCTGTTTGCTTCTATGAGACTGGAGTGGTGAAAGAGGAACATCTTTTTCGCCAGGGGAAAAAGGAGGGAAGAGAAAGAGAGTATTCTCCTGAAGGGGTGCTTATCTACGAGGCTAGTCTTTCAGACGGAGTCCTTCAAGGTGTTGAAAGGCAGTTTTCACCTGCTGGGACGCTCTTGTCAGAGGAGATGTTTGAAAAAGGTGTTCGTCATGGTTCCTCGAGGCAGTTTTACGAAGATGGGGCAAAAAAAGAAGAAGCTTCTTTTCAGCATGGGCTTTTAGAGGGGAAGAGGTACTGTTGGTGGGAAAATGGCACAGTGCAGGAAGTGTCCACCTGGCGTAAAGGTTTTTTGCATAATTATTCCGATAAACAGCCCGCCCTTCTTCGGTATGACCAAGACGGGAAATTAATAGAACAAAAACTCTTTTTGTGTGGAATGCCTCAACAAAAAAGTGCAACTCCATCCGAGAAAATAGAAGGAGTGTATGAGGAGCGATATCCTAATGGTTCCCTTTTCCGCTCCTTCAACTTCAATCAAGGCAAATTTTCTGGTGTGCAGACAGAGTACTTTCCTTCTGGCAAAGTCCATTTTCGCTATACGTACAAAGAGGGTAAACGGGATGGAGCCCAGGAAGAATACTTTGAAAACGGATTGCAGCGAGAGAGAGGGAATTTCACGGATGGCGAAAAGGATGGCTTTTTTGAAAGTAAATACCCTTCGGGAGAGAAGGAGTATGAAGCTTGCTTTAAGCAAGGCCTTCTTTGTGGAGAAGAGTGGGGGTGGTATGAAAATGGAAAAAAGGCATCTCACGCCTGCTGGGAAAATGGTGTAAAGCATGGAGAGACGTGCGAATGGGCTGAAGATGGGACGCTTCTTGTGAAGGAAGTGTGGGAGAAAGGCGATCCTCATGGCACTTGGATTGCATGGTATCCGTCCGGGAAAAAGGAGAGTGAAAGAACGTTTGTTCATGGTGAGCTGCAAGGACCTGATGTAGAGTGGTTTGAAGACGGAAGTAAAGCTCGGCAAGCTCAATTGGTGCAGGGTAAACTGCATGGGGATGTGAAAGAGTGGTATGAGGATTCATCCCTTGCCTTTGAAGGGGCGTATGAGGGGGGTAAGCCTAAGGGAAAACATACGCAATATTTCCCGAGATATGAGGGGAGATCCCAACCAAGATGTGTGGAAACCTATGATAAAGAAGGGCGGTTAGAAGGGGAGCAAAAAGTTTTTTACTTGGATGGTTCTCTTAAAATGATACTTTCCTACCATGAAGGAAAACTGCATGGGCAAAAAAGGGTTTATGACGAATCTTCAAACATTGTTTTTCTTGCGACCTATGATAATGGCCGGCTGGATGGGAAAGTTACGCATAAACGTGCCAATGGCATGGAAGAGGTGCAGCAGTTTAAAAAGAATCGCCTGGATGGTCTTTGGCAAATCTTTTATCCTCCACATCCTCAACTTGGAAAGATCAAAGCTCTGGAAGCGGTTTTTAAAGATGGAGTGTTAGAGGGCGAGCTTGCTGAGTTTGATGAACAGGGAACAAAAGTGATTTCCATTCTTTATCGCGCAGGCAAGCGCGAGGGCCTCTCAACCCTATATGGCCTCAATGGTACGGCGAGAGTCACTGCTGAATATAAAGCAGGCGTTCAAAATGGACCAATGCAGCTCTACTTTGCGTCTGGCATGAAACAAAAAGAATCCTTCTTTCAAGATGGGCTTTCAGAAGGAGAGGAGACGGCCTGGTTTGAGAATGGCAAGGTCGAGGAAAAAGCCTATTACCATCAAGGCAAGCTTCATGGAAAACAAAAAATTTGGAACGAAAATGGCGTTTTAATCTTTGAAGCTGAGTACAAAGATGGCTTGCGTGTGGGCGTATTTAATAAATATAACGACGATGGGTCCCCAAGAGTTCTCCAACAATACAAGGATGATGTGCTGGTGAAAAAACAAGTTATAAAATAAGTTTTCAAAAAAATCTCTCGTTTGTTATAGAAAAAGTATTAACGAGAGGTTTTTATGAGCTATTTTTCTGAAAATATCAATGAAATTTCTGGAGCAGATACTACCGCAGATATTAGCAGATATGCTCAAAGCAAAGAGTACAAAGGTCATACATATCATGTGGTTGGAGAGGCGCATGCACCTTTTTTAAATCGAATGCCTGGAATTATGGCACTGATTGGCAGGACAGCTCTTTGCCTCACAGTTGTCCCTCTTTTTTTTAAAAGATTTCGTGCTGCTATAAAGCAAAATTATTCTACAGCCACTGCTGTGTGGCCAATCTATGTAAAAGCTCAATCAAAAGCATCATCTGATTCTGCGTTGGAACCTTCAGCTCAACCAAAGGAAGTGTCCAAGGTGGCAGAAGAAATTTTATCCCAAAAGGAGCCGGTCCCAGCTGCTGCTGAGGGGCTCGTAGAAGCCCAATCAGAAGCATCGCCTTTTTCGGAAATTTTAGCTAAAGCAGCTCGTGTTGCCAAGGTAAAAGAAACAATTAAAACATTGCAAGAGCAACAGGCTCCAGCTGAATCATATCAAAAAGAGAACCCTTTTTTGGATTATACCCAAAGGCCAACTCTATTAAGAGAATGCATAAAGCAAGCATTTGAAGCTCTTCCTGTGCATGCTCGTTCCTGGTTTTGTCATGGAAGTCCTGAGTATCACATATGCGGTATAGATGAGTATCGATTGCTAGAAACTATGGTTCAGGAAGCTCCTCCAGATCAAAAAGAATTCGTTATTCTTGACGTTGGAGGTGGCGATTTATCCATGAGTAAAAGGGTCGCAAAATTTTTAAGTGAACGCCCTGACCTTCGTCCGGATTGTACATTCCATATTATAGGAACTACGGGTGAGAGTGCAGAAATCCCGGAACTAGAAGAAATTGGAAGGTGCAAAATCCATAACCTTCA
Source organism: Chlamydiia bacterium (assembly GCA_003170575.1). Classification (GTDB taxonomy): domain Bacteria; phylum Chlamydiota; class Chlamydiia; order Chlamydiales; family FEN-1388; genus FEN-1388. The sequence continues at coordinate 3,315 of PMZB01000126.1, forward strand.
AGGCGTCAAAATAGAGGAAATTTTTGACCAACTAGAACAAAGGGGGTTTTCTCTTCGTAATAAGGTTGATTTCGCAATTAGCCACAAGTGTTTACGCCACCTGCCAGATGGAGTAGGGACATTTCAACAAGTGTTTAATTTGCTCCGGCCCAAAACAGGATTTTTTCTGTTTGATGGATTTACCTTTGCTCTTGAGGGGCAAAAAGAATTTGAAGGCTTTTCTCCACATGTACACGCAAATATGATTCAAGTGCTTCAGGATACTAAAGCGCCCTTTTTGACTCATTCCTATTTCGGTGAGCACAATGATTATATAGCACGAAGGCCAGATGATGCGCCATGTCATCTTCCCATGAGCTATAATCCAAAACTTCGTGTGACGTCCGGTGAGGGTGAAAATCAATCTTGTATAGTCACTGAATTTCGAAGACAGGCGCAACCTGAGGATGCACCCTTTATCTTGCCGCTATGGGAGAGCGATCAATATGGTGATAAGGAATTGTATGAATGGTTGAATAAAAACAAAGTATTTTTAAAACCTTTCTCGTGGGAGTGTCTTAGTGATCCTGATACGCCTCCCCTTTGCCGGCTACTTAAACTTTTAGGCATTAATAAAAAGCAAGTAACAGAATTGCTTGAATTACCTTTTATTGATGTTAATGCAGCAGATCGCTTAGGACTCACCCCCCTTCATTATGCCGCCTTGCGCCCGGAAAAACATGATATAGTTTCCCTTCTTGTGGCAAGAGGAGCAAAGATTGACACATGTGCAAAAAATGGTTTTACTCCCTTTCATTATGCTGCAATGTTTGATACGGAAGGAGAGACTCTTCAAACGTTGCTTCAAGCCGGAACGGCGATAAATCAAAAAGCTATCACGCACAAAGAAGCATATGGAGATCCGACTCCGCTTGATGCCGCGGTCAAAAAGAAGAATGTCAAGGCCGTAGAGCTGCTCATTCAAGCAGGGGCGCAAATTTCTACAACATCTCCCGAAGCACTCGCTGCATTTGCAGAACCACTTCTGCATGATGGCAAAATCTCTGTTGCTCAACTTGAGCATGCTAAGATCAAGCTGGAGTAAGAGCAAGCTCAATATCGGTGAAATTTATTACGCCAATCCTACACTGAAGTTCTCCTTTATAACTGTAAAAGTTATTCCTGTACGATCCCTTATCGGGTTGATTTTTTCACTGGTGTTGAAAAATTAACATAAGTATTAAAAAAAATTTTGATTGTTGACAAAAGTGACCTGCTAATGTACTTATAGAACAATTGCACTCAAACAAAAGGGGAAAAACTATGGATACACATACAGCTACTAAAGTTGAAGAAGCATACGTGGCCTTTGCTGAAACATTGAAACACTTCAAGTTTCCGATAATCATGTCTAACAAGGCGCAGAAAACTTTTGGCCTTAAACACACTATTTTTATCCCTTTTGATGCCAGTGAAGCTAATGATAAAGCTGGTTTTGGTCTATATCTTTTTCTCCATGAAATTGAAACACCAAAAGGGGGGATGCCTTGCCTTATTGCCACAGCAACGTTACAACTTGCTACAACGCATCATAAAAAAGAAGTTGCACAGTTGCTGCATGAGATAAATTTACATCTGCCCGTACCAGGATGGATCTTGGATGATGGGGATAATTTGATCCACTTTAAGTATCTATTTTCAGACTTCTCACCTAGCCACCCCATCCCAGAATCCTACGTAACTATTCTTGTTGAAATACTCAACGGTATAGCTAGAAGCTTCCCATTATTAAAAGAAGTGATAGAGGGGAAATCTTTCAAAGATATTCGAGATGAAATCGCAGGTCGACTTTCCTAAGTCAGGCTAGTGCTCTAATATCATGATGTGAAAGATTTGCTTGAGGTTTAACTTCAAAAAACCGAACAGTTTTTTTCCATGCAGCAACTATTCCCTGTTCGACCACTATCCAAGACTGTTCTAAGGTTTGGCCTAGGGGTGTAAAAATATTTCTATATACCGCGCCTGGTATATTTATAAGATATCCTGCAAAAGATGAAATCCCCCTTCCTATTGGCTTTAATACAACTTCTTCCGTCCAGTTAGCTAGAAGGGCGAATTTTGCTCTCATTATAGCCTGTCGTTCCTGAATTTTTTTGTGAAGGAAGATTAGCCCTCTTCCTAAAGGGGTCAAGAGACGATCATAGATTGTCTGTCCGATGGGCCTTAAGACTTCATTGTACGCGATTAGGGGGATCGTAATAAATATTGTTTTGGGTATCGTCACAAAAACGAAACTGCCAATTGGTTTAAGAAGCCATTCCCAGGTTGTTATGGCGGCGGGACGAATAACATGTTCCCACACAGCCTTTGGGATTGTAATGAACATAGTTTTCGCAGTCCACGAGATTGCCTTGCCGATAGGTGTAAGCACTTTTGAATAGATAAAATCTGCTGTCCATGAAATCGCCCGGCCAATAGGTACGAGAATATGTTCCCACAC
>PMZB01000277.1 GCA_003170575.1 Chlamydiia bacterium
ACATAAAGATTGTTTTTAAGGAGAGAGATATGACAGATGTTCCTGCAGACACCACGCCTCATGTGCGTATAGGAGATACTGGGCATGAAATGTCCTTAAAAGAGCTTGCTGATATCGCCACAGGCACAGGTCTTGGCAAGACCTGGAAACAGGTTAAGCTTGCCGCTCTTACTGGAAGATGGGTTAACAAAGCAACGGTACAGAAATGCTTGGGTGAACTCAACTTGGATGAGTTGAAGACGATTCAGAACCTGTATCAAGATACCGAAAGGTTAGAGAAAAAGTCAGGACTCGGGACATTGGCTGCTGTAGAGATAGAAAGGAGGAGGGCAACATGGGGGGATTTGGGTGGTGGAGAGCAATGGGGAGATGTGCGCAAGAATATGGGTGAAGCTAATCTTGCTCGTTTATTATATGCCTATTCTCGAGGACCAGAAAAGGGGGATCAAGCTTTAAAAGAATACCTTGAAAATGGTTTGATTACTCCTACCCCTGAATTTCTTGCTCATCAATGCAAGATACTCTCAAAAGGTTATACAGAAAGGAGTGTACTTATTCATGCGAAGGAAAATTTTGCTTTGGCGCATGCGGGAAGGCTGAAGGTAAAAACAAAAGAAGAGCGTGTACAGAAATACGATGAGTTGATCCGACCAAAGATTCCTGAAGTGGAAGGATTGACACCGGAAATCAGCGCATTTTTACACAAAAAGGAAAAGACACCAGAAGATGAAGCAGATTTGAAAGCCAAGCAGGAACTTAGGGATAAACTGAAGAATGAGATAAAGACGTGGAAAGATGAGAGGATAAAAATTTTGCAAGAACCAGTTACGGACTTTTCACTTTCTGATTATTGCCGGGGAATAGTAGACGCAAGAAAAATGGTGAAAACCCCTTCTCAACAAGGTGAAGTTAAAGAAGATAAGGATGTCAACTTTTTTACCCGATCTGTGGTTGGCCAGTTTATTTCAGGAATTGAGGACAAAGCTTTACAGCGAGAAGTGGCTGTACGAAAAACGGAAAAGCTAGATGATTATGAGAAAGATTTGGACCAGAAAAAAACAGACGAAAGCCCTTATGGTGAAAGATCAATAACGCAAGACCAAATGAAGCATCAGCAAGAAATTTGGGGACGACTTACTGCAACAACGGCTTCCTTGGATGGTGTTAAGGACGCTGCCAAGGATTCTGCAGGATTCAGAACGGCCAAAAATGCAACAGGGTGCGACTTCAATGAAATTGCAAAAGATACCATTCATGAAAAAGTCTCTCTCCAGGGAGAACGCGGAGAATTCAAAGGAGCTGTTGCTCACTGCATTGGGCAACGCTATTCTGTGCAACATCAAGAAGATGCGCATGGGGTTGGGACCGTTTTGTACAATGGCAAGAAGATCCCTTTCTTCGCTATATGTGATGGGCATGGTGGAGCAGCGGCTGCACAATTTGTAGCCACCAATTTGCAAAAGATTATCCAAGAGACAATTTCTGGCCCAGGTGATCTTGCCGCTCGATTACCTCTTTTAGGGGTAAAAGCAGAGCAAGCTCTTGGCTCTGCTCGAGAAGAGGGAAGAAAGAAACGTTTGGAATCACAAAAGTCTTTAAGTGATGCAGTTTTTGCTTTTGAAGGGAAGAAAGTTCCTTTTTCGGAAAATCAACTGAGGGATATTGCTAAAAAATTCGAGGTGCCTCTCTCAAAGCCTTTAGTGGAGAAAGAACTGGATGATCTGCTCATAGCTCTTGATACTGCTTGCGAGAAGGAGCTGTTTGGGATTCAGGGAATTGACCTTTCAAAGCACATGTCTCCTCCAAAGAATGTGGAGGAACGCAAAAATCGGATTTTAATGATGAATAATCTTTTAACTAATCTGAGTTCTCATCCTGAGCTAAAGGACTCAATAAAATTGTTAACCCCTTCCCTCAAGCGTTTTGAAAATAAGGAAGATATTATCTCTTTATATAAAACACTACTTCGATCGCCGCCTCCACTTCCTAACGAACTTGTGAAACAGGCCACAGACTTTTTCATTTCCCTTCCTGCTAGTTTCGTTCTTGAACAAGCAGGGACTACTCTCACGTTAGCGCTTCCTATTGGGGATGAATTATGGGCAGTTAATGTCGGCGACTCAAGAATAGTGCTTCAGGACGAAAAAGGGAATGTTACTCAGCTCACTCGAGATGAATCGCCTCTTGTAGGTAGGGCTTCGGCCGAACGAAGAGGGGGGCGAGTTGAAGAGGGGAAATCAGGCCCAAGACTGTATAGTGGTATGGAAGGAACTGGTTCGGCACGCTCCATCGGAGATATGAAACTTTATGGTGTCACCCCGCGAGCAAAAGTTACAAGATGCAAAATTCCACCTGAAGGAGGTCGACTGATCCTCGGATGTGATGGTTTGTATGAACGGATGTCAACACACGAGGTTGGGCAGCTTACTCAGCATAGGGGCTTCAAGAACCCTGAAGAAAAAGCCCAAGCACTTGTGTATGGTTCTTTTGCCATGGGGAGCGAGGATAACATCTCCGCTATGGTTGTTGATATACCCGCTAAAAAGCCAACAGCAGAGGCTCCACAGATTTCTGCAGAGGAAATAAAAGTACGCCAACGTAAATATAGTGCTGCGGTTCATAACTCGATTTTCTTATTCACTGAATATTCGGAAGCTATCACAGAAAAATATCCTGAACTGAAAAATCTTACAGGGACAGGACTAGAGAGACAGAAAATTCGGTTCCCAGTTGAACACAAAGTACTTGAAGAAGTGGTGCATTCTGACAATCCTGAGGCTCTTTTAACCAAATATTTTGGTAATAGATGGAAAGTGTGGCGTGTACAGTCATGAAAAGTTTGTGTACTTGCGGGGTGCGGCGTTTTTGGACCAAGCTCATTATTCTAAGTAGCATGGTGGCCTACGTTTATCCCGCATCCCCTGGCATATCAGATAAGCCTGTCACCCTCTCTTCGTTACCGGCCCTTGTGGATAAGCTGATAAAGGCAGAGCCGGAAAAAAAGAGTCTGGATGGGGAAATTATCATTGCAGCTCACAACCGATTTATTGAGTTATTGGATCCAGAAAAAGGGTATTTTCTTGAGGATGAGATTTTCCCTTTTCTCGATCCTGCAAAGAAAAAGGAATATGCGGCTGAACTGACAAATGGATCCTATCAATCATATAAAGACATGGTGGAAGTTTTTCAAAAAGCCATTCAAAGATCGCGGGAGATTCGTCAAAAACTTCAGGGAAAGGTTTTCTCTGAGATACCAACAGAATTCCCGAAAACAGGTGAGCAGCTTGAAGCAAAGGTGTATTGGCTTTTTCTTGCCTCACGATCGGATCGGAAAAGAACTGTTGCTGACTTAGGAAGACAAGAAGAAGAGTGGAGCACTTGTAATGAAGAACTCCTTGCTCAGACTATTCTCAAATCCATTCTCCCAGTGGTGGATGTAAATTCAGCCGTTCTTGGAGAAAGGGATGCCAGAGCTATGCGGGAGAAGTTAACAAAGGAAGCTCATGGGACTGGTATTATTTGCGAGGAAGTGGAAAATAACATTCGCATTGCTCAAATCCAAAAAGGGTCTCCTGCTGCTAAGAAGGGCTTGTTTCAAAGAGGGGATATTCTTCTTTCTATCGATGGAAAGATTTGCCAAAATTTGTCTCTTGAAGAAGTAGATGGGCTTTTAAGAGAAAAAGATAATGGATCAGTTCTTATTGCATGGGAGGGACCAGCTGGAGAGAGAAAGGAACAGATCCCTCTTCAATCATTCATTCTCGAGGAGGGCCGTGTCCAAGGGGAGATGCATGGAAATATTCTGGTTGCACAAGTTCCGGTTCTTTACTCTAACGGGAAAGGGGTTTCCACGACTGAGGACTTGGCTAAGAGTATAAAGCAGGCTCAGCAAAATGGTCCTGTTTCAGGAATCATCCTTGACCTTCGAGACGATGGAGGAGGGTACTTGACAGAGGCCATCAGTACATGTGGACTGTTCATAAAAACAGGAGTTGTTATGGCAGCTGTTTATGCGAATGGTCAAAAAGCGGTGTATCGAGATACTGACCCCCGAGTTTTTTTTGATGGGCCAGTAGTTATTCTCATCTCAGAGAGGACAGCGTCAGCTGCAGAAATAGTTGCTCAAACGCTCAAGGATTATGGAAAAGCAATTATTGTAGGGGCTGAAAGGTCGTTTGGTAAGGGCTCCATCCAAATGCAGACAGTAACTGATGCGAAGGGGGCAGGAGACATACCTCTTCGCTATACTGTAGGGAAATTTTATAGTGTTGCAGGAATCTCCCCCAATGGGAAGGGGGTGAAAGCTGATATTGTGTTACCAGGATTTTCCAAGAAGCTCACCCATCCTTTGTCAGCAGCAACACTTCCGGAAAGGATTCCGCCGCTCTTTCACGATACGCTGAATGATATTCCAGGTACTGCACGAGCGGAGTACCAAAAATCTTATATTCCTTACTTGCAAGAGAAAGAGTATACGTATCGAAAGCTTATTCCCTTGTTAAGGGAAAAAAGCGAAAAGCGAGTAAAAAAACTGAGCCTTCAGTCTGGGGAACAAATTCCAAAGGAGCAACTTCACGAGGCGGAAAATATTTTGGAAGACCTTATTGAAAGATTGAAAGAAAAGTAAGGAGTTCTGTACTCTCTTCCTTTTTAAATGCGATTTTGTATGGCCAGATAGCTCAGATGGTAGAGCAGAGGACTGAAAATCCTTGTGTCGCTGGTTCGATTCCAGTTCTGGCCAATTTCGTCCCAGTCTCTAAAATTTCTGTATTTTTTTTCTGTACACTAATTCGTCAGATTTGCATATCTACTGATCTTTTAGGAAAATCAAACTGATCGAGGCTTTGGTTAACAATATGGCGCTAAGTAAGACGGATGTTTCAAAATATAAAAAACGCCTGGAGGCGATGCGAGACAAGATTTTGGTCTCGCTGCAGCTTAGTACGGCGGAGGTAAAAAAACCGGATGAGGCAACAGGGTATTCACAACACCATGCTGACCAAGGAACGGATGATTTTGACCGGAAAATCAGTATTGAGCTCACTACCAAAGAATTCCAGTTATTGGGAAAAATTGAACGGGCATTAGAAAAGGTAGCTGACGGCTCTTATGGCAAGTGCGATATTAGCGGAGAAGACATTCCCAAAGCACGCCTGGACGCAATGCCATATGCTACAACAACTGTGAAAGCACAAGAGAAGCTAGAAAAAGGATTAATCTAATGAGTGCTGTAAAAATACAGCCTGTGGATAGTTGTGTTTTTCTCTTTCTTTTAGCACTGGACCAGGTGTCCAAAATCCTTTCCCTTGCCTATCTTATTCCTGGAAAGCCACTGGCTCTTGGCGCACTCTTTGGAGTGCGCTTTGATCTATTATTAACTACTAATCAAGGAGCTGCGTGGGGGGCGCTTTCTGCGTATCCTGGCCTGCTTTTGGCAGTTCGCTTGATCTTTATTGTTTGCTTGGCTTTTATCTACCTGGGATATGCAGGTTCTTTTTCTTACCGAATTACTGTTCTCGCTATTCTGGCGGGGGCAGTCGGGAATATTATTGATTCCCTTTTTTGGGGTCATGTAGTAGACATGATTCATGTTACCTTGTGGGGTTGGGACTACCCTGTTTTTAATCTAGCTGACACATGGATCTTTTTGGGATGTGTTACTTTTCTTTTTAGGTCGTTTTTTGAAAAAAAGAGAGCTTAGATGGAACGCCTTTCTCTTGTTGCCATAGGTGATGAAGTATTGTGTGGACATACTGTGAACACAAATGCCTCAACAGTTGCTCTAGCCTGTACGAAGATTGGAAGAGCGCCTATTTCGCATACTGTTGTAGGTGATGATGTCGTTGAAATGGAAAAAATTCTTCGCCGAGAATTGGCGCTTGGCGGAGATGTGATTGCTTTTGGAGGGCTTGGCCCCACAGGCGATGATCGTACCCGGGAAGTTATCTCAAAAATTTTTGAAACCCCGCTTGTGCTTCGAAAAGAATACGCAAAAGAATTAGAGCTAAGGTTTGGAAAAGAGTATCCAACCATAAAAAATCAGGCTGCTCAGCCAGAAAAGGCAAAGTTGCTCACAAATAGTGTGGGGACGGCTCCGGGTCTTTTTTTAGAAGATAAAAACCTTTTCCCTATGGCCCGCCTTTTTGTGCTGCCAGGGCCGCCGTATGAGTTTCAAGATGTGTTTGGGCGAGAAGTACTCCCTTTGCTTGGCAAAGGCAAGTGCATTGCAAGCGTCTGGCTTTCCTTTATTGGAGCAGCGGAGCATGAGGTAAATGCAAGCCTAGAGCGTGTACAAGCTCTATTTCCAACTCTCCACTATGGAATTTACCCCTCCTATGAAACCGTATCAGTTCATCTTTTTCATGAGGATGAAGCGCTTGTTCAAAAAGCCCGAGCATCATGTCTCGTTGAATTTCAAGGCCTTCTCCTTCCAGAGGGAGTGCCTTCTTTGGAAGCATTTTGTCTCGCACTTCTTGGAAAATTAGGATGGACAATGGCAACGGCAGAATCTTGTACTGGAGGTGCGATTGCAGCACGAATGTGCTCAGTCAGTGGCGCCTCGGCAGTTTTTTGTGGAAGCGTTGTGGCATATACAGAGAGTACAAAGGTGAGGGTGCTTGCTGTTCCAGAACAAGTGATTAAAAAGTTTGATGTGGTAAGCACTCAAGTTACCGAGCACATGGCAGAAAATGTTCGCACACTTATGGGAACTGATGTTGCTCTGGCCGTGTCAGGATACTTTGGCCCAACAGGAGGAACAAAAAAAGCCCCGCTAGGCACTGTTTGCGCAACACTTCTTCTTCCAGAATCAACAGTGTCTCAGACCTTTTTCTTTCATGGATCACGCGCATCCATCTGTGCGCAGACAGTAGGGGCGCTTTTGGCTTTGGTTTGCAAAACCTTAGTGCTAGCTCAGTGCAAAAAATCCAGTTGATTTGGAGAGAAGACTTACTCCATTTTGTCTTCTGAAACCTTGTATAGTGGACTCAGATTTCCTGGTTGCAATTCGAGCATTTCAGTATCAAGCTCTTCTGTTTTTCGTCTTTTCGGTGTCCAATACTCATCATCCTGGGTGTCCATATTTTTGCGTTTCCTTGGTGCAGGGATCTGCTGAATAAATTCTTCATCTTCAGCTGACAAGGGTTGTCCGCACTTAACTGTTTTAATTATGAGTTCTGCGAGCCTATCTACTTCAGAACATGCTTCCGAATCGGGATCAAAAAAGGTATCAGCTTGTCTTGGGGGTAAAGAAGGGTCTATCATGGGTTGTTCCTTGTTATACTGATTGGTGATGCCTTGAATTAGAGAAATATCTCTTGGCGTAAGAGAAGGTGGAATTTCATAAAGAAGAGCAGTCTCTATAGAATTAACTATAGAGGTGATTCTCGTTCTTAAGTCATTGAAGAATAGAGATTCATCTGATTCTTCGCCTCCTTCATGATGGCGAGCTTCCTCAACAAGACTACGGTGGAACTCGTTAAGGGAAGGAAGAGTATCGTGAAGATTGATATTCATTCCGTTCCACTCGGATGACATAATTCAAGATAAGAAAATTGCTCTGACAAAACCTCAGGATCTTCGCCTTGTTCCATAGGATCATCTATCTCTAATCTTTCGCGCTTGTTTTTAGGTGCATATGCCAAAAATTCTTCTCCATCTATAAAGCCTTTATTTTTTAGGGGAAGGGTACATTCTTCCATGCTTTGATCATTTACGTTTCTTACTCTTTGCCATAGGTCCATATATCTACAAAAAATTTCTCGATAAAAACGTTTTGTTTTTTTTGTCCAAAGATGTTTGCCATTAGTAACATTCTCAACTTTATGAGCCAGTTTTGTTAGTTTGGAAAATTGATCAGATGCAGGAAAAATTTTGGGGGCAAGAGCAAAGGCATGGCAGAGTTGTGAAAGGCAAAGAAGAGTTTGATCTCTTTCTCCGTTTTCGTCGGAAGCGATATCGGCTACATGAGGAACTTCTGACGTTTGAGCGGCCTCCTTTACACGATGTAAAAAGATGTCTCCAGCTGGAAAGGGAGGGGCCGATGGAATGGAAGCGGGGAGATTTCTAAGAGTATCAACCTGAACTTGCTCCGCACTATATTCAGTAACTATTTCATTAAGAAGGTAACGATCGCTCTTTGCGAGAGAGGCGTAGTTTTTTTGTTGAATCGCTTCTTGTATGGCGTTCACTCGGCTTATAAGATATAAGTAAATACTTCTTTCGTCTGCATCGCAATCAACCTGCCCGAGCTGTGGCATGAGAACAGTTATACCAACTTCGATCGCACATCGGAAATCTAGAAGATAAGAAATGGTTTGCTGGGTATCGATAAGCATATAAATCCCTTGATAGATGGTTTATTTTCTCATCTTGTTGTAAAGAATCGATAAAAGAGGTTGTTGCGTTAAACGAGAGTCGGTTCTATTCTGACGATAAGGAAAAAAAACAAGGATTGAGGGTATGATTGCAACTGCAGTGGGGTTCATTGTTGGGCTTTTAGTCTTTTTATCAGGGACGTATATTCCTGAAGTATCTAGGGAAGTTTCGTTTCCTCAGAGCCTTTTCCAGGGGGTTTTTGGGCTGTCGGTCTTTCTTTCTCTCAGCCCTTGGGTCTGGGTATTTCTTGGTTGTAGGAAAGGAAAATTATGTCCTGTGACACAAGCTTCTGCTAGTTCTTGTTTTCAAGATCAGCGTCTGGCCGTCTTTTCTGGGAGTATTTTTTTTCTCGCTCTTCTAGGGATTCTTCTTTGTTCTCAGAGTATTCTTTCCCTTCCTCTTACCTTAGCTGTGTCTTTCTTAAGCGTGGGAATTATTATTGACCTTTTAAAGAACTCATTTTTCCGCATGCAGGAAAGATGCACTCCTAGCGGCATTGCGGACTGGTTGTTGAATAAGTTTAAAGCTGCTGCACGCAAAGGGGACGAAAAAGGAGTTCTTGAATCCTTTGAGCTGATTTTTTCATTACTTGTTAGATATGGAAAAGAAGGGGATGTAACTTCTTTGAGCCTTTTCTCCATGCGGGTCGTAGGGCTAGTAGAGGAGCTTTTACGGACTCTATCCACGCTTCCTCTTTTCAAGCTCTCTAAAGAAGATACTTTATTGGATCGATATGGTGTTGCTGAGGCAATGACGGCTAAAAGACTTGCCTGGGTCATGAAAGTGACAGGGGAAAATGGCAGTCCCACAGCACTTGAGGAAACCATGCGGTCCTATGCCAAGCTTTTTATGGTCTTTCATAATTATCACGAGTCGCTTGGATATCTTCTTTTTGTATCTCTTTCTCAGAACCTCCTGAAGATAGAAAAACCAACTGATGTGGAAAAAGATGCAGAATTTATGATGGTCTGCTCGGAATTGGTGAAATCGCTTATTGATCGTTCGGTAGACCGGAGAATCTCAGAGAAGAATGCCATCTTAAGAATTTTCAAAATCCTTGAGACACATGAGAGAGAGTGTTTTAGAAGAGATAAATCAATAAGCCCAGCCTTTTTGATGCAGCCATTTGCAGAGATTGGGCAACTTCTTGGAAGCGAGCGGTACAATGCTCTTCAGGATCGAGAAGATATCTTATCAGAGCTTCGTCGTATTTTAGCACAGTTCTCCGCGCTCGAGATGGTTTCAACACGTATGGAAGTTGCAGAGCCCGGTACAGATACCGCTGCTACGTATAGAGAAGATTTGCCCTTCCATCGGGAAGAAGAATTGTAGAATTGGCAAAAGTTTTGTAGAATTTTTTTACCACTGAGACCACAGAGCACACAGAGGAAGAAAAAAACAATTCAATTTTCTTCCTCACCTTTACTTAACTTACGTAATGGATGCGAACACGGGCACGACCGTACAAAACAAATTTATATGTCCAGCCAATTCTTCAACTAAGATGTGTATGTCTTTATTTCACCCAAAGCGGTGTTGATCTAATAATGATTATTTCGCCGCGTGTGGGATGGGGAAAACTGAGGCGCGAGTGGTGTAAAGCTATTCCCTTAGGGAATGAAAAGATGCTGCCATATTTGGCGTCTCCAATGATTGGAAACCCGTGGTGAGCAAGCTGTGCGCGAATCTGATGGTATCTTCCAGTCTGAAGCTGAATTGTCAGAAGACTAATATTCTCCAATCCTTGCAATTGAAATGGTTCCACAGAGGTAATTGTGAGCACAGCTTCTTTTGCCCCTAGATGGGTTGGAGGCACGATGTGAGCTTGGTGATCGCCGTGAAGTAAAAAGTCTTGCAAGATGCCTTGTGAGGGCGCGCCATATACAAGCGCAAGGTATTCTTTTTCGCAGGAATTTTCTTTGAATGCCTGCATCAGGCGTGAAAGGGCTTTTTGTGTTTTCGCAAAAAGAACGATGCCGCTTGTGGCTTTATCCAGTCGATGGATGGCATGAAGAAAGACTCCGCCTTTTTTCTGGTCTCTTACTTTTATCATCGCTTTCGCTTGTGTCTCGAGACTGTTTTCATCTGAAGGAGTGGGTTGTGTAGCAAGCCCGCTCGGCTTTTCTAGAGCAAGCAGGTGATTGTCTTCATACAGGATTTTTGCTTGCATGTCGTTGACGCGCTGCCTCGAATAAAAATAACGTTGTGGCTGTTGCCACGTTAAGAGAATCTGCAATACCGTGCATTGGTATTTTCACTTTATGATGGCATACTTGTTTCCAAAAGGAGGAGAGCCCAAGCTGTTCTGTGCCCACAACTATGCCAAGAGGGCCTGTCATAAGGATATCGGTGTAGGTAGAAGCTCCGTCAGGAATAGTAGCAAGAAGGGTGATCCCAAGCTCAGTGCAGAAGGCAAAAGCTTCTTCATTCGTTGCCTCGACAACAGGGAGGGTAAAAAGGGTGCCCACGCTTGCGCGAACTACATTGGGGTTATAAATATCAGTACAGCCATTTGCCACAATAACAACATCAGCTCCAGCAGCATCTGAAGAGCGGATAATGGTGCCAAGATTTCCTGGCTTTTCTATGGCTTCAGCAATAACTACAAGTGGAGGCGTAGCGGTAAATTTAGGTATGTCGCTTAAAGTTGCATGCATTTTCTTTGCAATACCGATAAGCCCGTCAGGCCTGTCACGGTAGGAAAGTTTCCTTAAGAGACGCTCTTCCAGTTTGATCAGTTGCACGTCCTTTTTTTGGCACGAGGAAAGAAGAGCTTGTTCATTCGTCCCAAGAAAAAGGTCTTCACAGAAAAACAGTTCGACAAAATGCACTCCTCCCTGAAGAGCGCGTGAGATTTCTCTAAACCCCTCGATGATAAAAAGGTCTTTTTCATCTCTATCTCGACGGTTATAGAGTGAAAGAGCCTCTTTCAGACGTGGATTTGCAGCACTCGTGATACAAAGCGGCTCAATCATGTGTCTTTACTCCACAAAGCAAAGGTTCCGCTTGGGATGGGGCGAACTGCTGGGTCATCGTTTCCAAGCTCCATCTCGCCAGATTCTATGATGCCTTTAGGCATAAAATCCTCAAGTAAGTGCCGCATAGTGAGCGGGGAAAAGGTTGGCGTGTGGCAAGAGAAAAGAAGAAATAAAGGTGATTCGGAAAGGCAGCTCTTACAAGCTTTCAAGAGGGGGAGAATATCTTCCTCGATCTTAAAAACTTCGCCCTTAGAACCTCGTCCAAAAGAGGGCGGGTCTAAGATGATCCCATCGTAGGTATTGCCACGACGTATCTCGCGCTGCAAAAACTTCATCACATCTTCCACGATCCAGCGAATGGGTGCTTTTTCTAGTCCATTTAGCTGCGCATTTTCTCTTGCCTGCTGCACCATGCCTTTGGAAGCGTCTAAGTGGCACACACTTGCGCCCCCTTGAGCCGCAGCAAGTGTACTTCCGCCCGAGTATGCAAACAGGTTCAGCACCTTGCATCCCTTCCTTTTTTGACAAAGAGTTCTGACCTTGTCCCAAAAGCGCCTTTGTTCAGAAAAAACGCCAAGATGCCCAAAATCGGTCGGGTGTATGAGAAAACAAATGCCATTAATAGATGCTGTCCACGAAGAAGGGAGCTTCCCCCTCAATGTCCAGCCTTCCTTGTCTTCGCGAGAAAAGGATGCATGGGCTTCTTCCCAGACTTGTGGTTTGAGTTTAGGGGTCCAAACAGCCTGTGCGCATGGACGTGAAAGTACATACGTACCGAATCGTTCTAATTTTCTACCATTGCCGCTATCAAGCAGCTGATATTCAGATTCCAAGAAAAATATCCTCTATAAAGGAGAAAGTATGCAATGTACAAGAAATTAAAATCAATTGTTTGTTCTACTGCGTTCTTCTTATTCAACAGGGATTTTTATGACGATTTTTTTGACAGCTAAGATAGAGCCGAGCTCGATTCTATTTTGACGTATAGTCCGGCTAATAGAATCATCTCCTTCTATAAAAAGAACGCGTCGACATTTAGAGGTCACTAGTCCTAAGGATGCGCGTTCTGGATCTGATAAATTAGCGAGATCAAGTGTTGCGAGAAGGTCAATACTAGTAAGTTCATTTGTCTGAGAGTTAAGAGGTATGTAGCTTCGATGTTTTTGCAAAAGAAGAGGTCCATTTTTTGCAAAGTCGCCAGAATACCAAACAGAAATTTTCGACCAAAGTCCTGTATAT
>PMZB01000146.1 GCA_003170575.1 Chlamydiia bacterium
GTTGATATGCCATATGTGCTCGTTTAATCGAGCAGATACCTTTCTTTCGGTGCATCCTACATAGACATGGGAGCCTAGGGGAGTTTTCCGCAAAATTCGATAGATCCTCTCCTTTTGATGAAGCATATCTTGAGGAACAGTGTGGGTAACTCGACCGTTTCGACGTTTGAGAGAAAACCGTTTGGGGGTTTGATACGCTTGTGCAAACCTTCCCAAGGCTTGTTCGAAAGCATTCTTGGATATGTTCTCTTTTCTTCGCGCTTTTCCTCCGCCTCCACCATTGCGCCGATTATATCCTTGAGTGATCGCATGTTTTTGCTTGATAAGCTTTGTTTCAAGCTTGTCAGGCGAAGAAGTGACTATTGCGCCAAGTTCAAATTCTTCAGGTTGATCATGCAAATCTTTATACAACGTAGAATCCGGATGATGTTTTGCGTGGGAAAGATGTGTTGCTATTCTCTTGAAGAGGTTTACGGTCTGGCCGATATATCTTTTCAACCCTCTTTTTAGTTGGTAAACAACGGTTTCACCACCAAACTTTTTAGCCGCTAAAGGCGTCCAAAGTACGCGCGTTGTACCGCCTGGAGATTTGGAAAAAGGATATGTTTTCTCTGGGGTCCAAACCGTATCACCTGTGTGGCTTGGTGAAAAGCCTGATGGATCTGGAAGAGGGAGATGAGAATTTGGAGGATGAACCACAATGCCAATCATAAGTTTATTACTCTTAAATTAAGTAAAATTAATTTTACACATTATCTATTTAAAAATCAAGCAATTAAGAACAAATATTATGCGTGGGAATAGCTCTTCCACAATCGGTATATTTCAGATTGTTGAACTACCGGTCTATCTTTAAAGGGTGAACATCTTCTATCTTCTATAAGATCACGAACAACCAGTGATGACGGCGGGCTTAGTTCTTCAGGATGTTCGTTTAACTTAGATGCCAGAGATATTATTTTTTTATTGAGCTTCAGGAGTGCGTCATATTTTTGGGCCGAGGTGTGATCCGCTTTTCCTTCTGTAACCCACTTTTGCATTTGATTCGCAATTTCTGCTATTTTTGCGTTAAAGGTAGCCAGCTCTTTGGCAAATTCGCTAGTACTGTCACTGAATGCCTTGTGGTATTTGTCACAGAGTCGAGAACACTTATCGAGATTTTCTTTACACGTTTTGTATATACGAGTATAGAGTTCAGGAGGACAGCCATTTTCCATGCTCAAATATTGTTTAATTCGTGAGATGAGTTTACTTTTGTAGTCTTGGTAGATCCTTCGTGCAAGACAACGTCTCTGCGAAAGGTCTAAATTATTTTTGGCTTTAAGCGAATCATGAAGGTTGTGAAATAATTTTTCTATTATAGTCGACGACTT
Organism: Chlamydiia bacterium; assembly: GCA_003170575.1. Taxonomy (GTDB): domain Bacteria; phylum Chlamydiota; class Chlamydiia; order Chlamydiales; family FEN-1388; genus FEN-1388. Next base: position 1,374 of record PMZB01000146.1, read on the forward strand.
AGGTAATTCGGGAAAAAATTCACAAACTACTCCATCTCTCCCAAAGCTTGCATTGATGTGGAAACTAAATTCTGGAAAGTCGTAACTTGCCTCCGTAACAGAACCAAACATATACTACTCCTATTTAAAAGCCTGGAGACTTGATCAACTCAAGCGTGCCTTGATGCAAAAAGTATCGATACTGGCATTTGGAGGCTAAATCAGCTTGATGGGTCACAAGAAAAAGAGCTTTTGCTTCTCTGGATACTATGTCAAACAAAAGCTCGCCCACAGTGCCTGCTGTTATGCTATCAAGATTGCCAGTAGGTTCATCAGCAAAAATGAGAGCTGGGTCCATGATCAGGGCTCTTGCGATAGCCACACGTTGTTTTTCCCCTCCAGAGAGCCATTTGGTCTTCAAAGAAATACGGTTTTCAAGACCTACTTGGGCAATAAGATTGCGTGCTCGGTCGTAGTATATACTGTTGGGTCGAATAGATTTGCGCGCTATACGGCAGGGGAGGAGGATATTTTGTAGTACGTCCAACTCTTCAAGAATATGAAAGGCTTGGAAGATGAATCCAAAGGTGCAATTGCGCATGAGTTCAAGATTCCATTCCTGGAGAGGTTTTCCCATCACACAAATTGTTCCTGCAGTAGCCTGTTCAAGTCCACCGAGGATATGAAGAAGAGTGGTTTTCCCTTCACCTGAGCGGCCTGTACATGAGACTGTATCCTTGGGGAAAATTGATAGGTTGATCTTTTGAAAAAGCTCAAAAGGTTCTTGAGTGTCGTAGAAAACTTTTTGAAGATTTTCTGCTTCTAAAAGTGGTGGAGTCACACCTTTTACCCTCCTCCTTTAAGTGCGTCAGATACATTACTTCGGCAAGCTCTCATAGCTGCTAGGCAGCCAGCAAGAGCTGAGGCAAATGAGACGGCAGAAAGTGTGAAGATAAAAGTCGAGATACTTAATTTCTGTGCAGCTATTTCGCCGTAAATTGCGGTGTGGAGAAGCGCGTGCCCTTGGATTTTCCCGATAAGAGCTAATATTTCAGGCAGATAGTGCAGAGTCACACCTGCAAGGAGCGATCCTAGAAGAGAGCCAAACAAACCCACTCCAAGACCAGTCAAGAGGAAGATTGTAGTAATATGCATCTTGCTTGCGCCAAGAGCGCGCATGACAGCTATTTCTTTCCGCCTATCATGGGCCAAGATAAAGAGCATAGAAAATATGTTGGAGCAAGCAACAACAATGATGATAAGAGAAAGCATTTTGAACAGCAATTTTTCGCTCTGCAGCTGTTGGTACACGTCTTTTGTCAATTCATATTCGTCATATTGCTCGACCTTAAATAGATGAGATAAAGACCTGCCTAAGGTGTGTTTTAGAAGGGTTTCAGTTTGTGGCAAGGCATTCATATCAACATTAATGACGATTGCAGACGAGGCGAAAGGAGTTTGGGCTGAGAGCTCCGGTTGAATCGCAAGTACTGCTTGGCGAGAAGTGAGGACTACTTTCCCGCCTATAGGAAGAATGCCTGGATCAAAAAACCCAGCTACATAAAAGGGTATTGTCAGGGCATTCCCTGAGTTAGTGCCTGGAACCAGAAAAGACCCTGAATCAAAGAGCTGAATTCCTTGTTGTCGTGATAGCTTTGGAAGAAGAACTGGGTACCCTGCAGATGGAACAAAGGTTAAAGGGCTATATGATTCATTGACTTCAGGATTTGGAAGCAGGAAAAGAGACTTTTTTTGAAGGGGAGTAGAAATCGTTACTGGAGGAATTTGTTGGGTAAAAGAAAATGAGGTTATAACGCCTGAAGGCAACTCTAGATGAAGCCGAGGTTCGCTTTCATAGGAAAGGGAAGCTTTAAGATGCGTGCCCTTGGAAATTTTGAGCGAGGATACTGGAACCTCAAGATCTTTGGTGACAATAACTTCAAAGGTATCCAATGCCCGTACAAATGCTTGCAAAGGCTGTTTCATCGCTTCTGGGTGAGAATGGAGCTTATTGAGCAGACTTGCAAATTCTCCTGAAGTGAATTCTAATGAGGAAGAAAGGTTATCTCTTGAAAGATAGTCAAACCCCAAAATTAAGGAGTACTGGCTTAAGTTCTTTTGAGGAAAGGCGAGAAGCGATGGAAACGACATGTGAGCAACGGTTGACTCACAGAACTGCCACAGGATTTTTTTGTTGTTAAGTCGCTCTATCAAGAGATGAATAGGAGGAATATCCTGCCCATGCTCTTTGTACCATCCTTGAAGCTTGGAGGGCAAGGGTGCATCTTCGTTTGGACTATAGGGAAGAGCAGACTCCACAGCTTTTTGGCTCAGCCGACGGGTAATGAAACCAGCTGCACTTGAATACGAATCAAGAACGTGCGCAGGGGACTCGTAATACGCAGCAGTTGGCACAATTCTCATTGGCCCAAGCACGCCTACAATCTTCTCTGTCCAACGGTTCTCAAACCCTTCTGTTGTTGAAAAAAAGACAAGCACGAGCCATGTTATTGCCATGATGACAAGAGTTGCCAAAATCCCCACAACGCTTACAGAAAGCTGCCCTTTTTTGGGGATAAGATAGGATAACGCTGTACGTAACTCAAACATTAAAAAAACACGCCTTAAGAGGGGGCTATTTTGCCTCTTTAAATTCTACGTGGACACGAGCCACTGGATCATATTTTTTTAGCGTGATTCTCTCTGGAGTCGTGGTTTTATTCTTCGTTGTGTAGTAGATATAAGGACTTTTGCTGCTCTTTAGTTTTACGAGCTCTCTTTTGCTTGCCATGGGTCTCTCCTCAGGAACTTTTTAGGACTATTATACTGAAGTGCGATGAATTTTTGCAGTAACTTTTTCAGGAGTGCGATAACTTTATGAATGAGAGCTTCGATGGTCATAGGGGCCTTTAACCATTGATCAT
>PMZB01000272.1 GCA_003170575.1 Chlamydiia bacterium
CTTTGTTATTTTTTCGTCTAACGCTCGAAGATCCAGTTTAAACTTGTAAATCCCCTCCATAACCATGCCGCCACCAGGAATTGTATGCACAATGCCTAATGCGATCATTGTTATAGAGTTGCGAAGAAGAATCAAACAATCATCTTTGACCTTACGGTCACTCCAGAAGTCCTTTGAAATAAACGGGATGAAGGCAGCTACACTACAAAAGGTCCTTAAAGCAAGTGAATAAACAGCAGCGACAGTGCCAGCTAAGATTTCAATAGTACCAGTAAACGAAGAGAGGGGCCAAAAAAAATCCAACGGCCTAAACTTTTTCTCTATTCCTTCTAGCCCTTCTTCAGCAAACCGGAACAGAGTTGGAGAAGAAGATTCAAAAGAACATATCATGGGAAATCTCCTTGAGAAAATTTGTGTAAAGAGACAAAAAACCGCTCATGACATTCCATGAGCGGTTTTTTTTAACCTTGCCCTTGTGTTCCCAATCTATGATCCATGGGATCTTGATCTAGAGGTAGAACTGCCCCCGCTCTGGCCTACGGTGCCAGTGCCTTGTCCCCTCCCTCCATTGTCTGAGGAGACTTTATGAGAGGTTTTTGGATTAAGCTTTGTCTGCAGCTTTTCGAGTTGAGCTTGGAGCTCCTTCATTTTGTCATTTACACCCTGCACTTCAAGATGGGCCTGCGCGGCGTCTTCCTGAGCAATATGAAGTTTATTTGTTAGCTCACTAACCTTTTTTTCTTCAGCTTTCTGTTGTGCTAAAGCTTGATCTCGGGCCTCAGCAAGTTTAGTCACGTTCGCTTTCAACTTAACAACTTCTTGCTCCTTCGTCTTGAGTTCCCTTTCCTTTGCGGAAATGATTTCCTTATCCTTTTCGATCTCTTGCTTTACACTAGTTACTTCCGTTTTTAGATTTCCAAGCTCTGTCGTTTTCGTTTCAAACTCTCTCTTCTTATCTTGGAGCTCTTTTTCTGCTTCAGTCAGTTTTTTTGCTAAAGCAGCTTTCTCAGAGGCACTCCCCATCTTCAGGTTGTCAAAAGCTTTTGAGAGCTCTGCTTGCTTTGTTTCTGCAGCCTTTAGTTCCTGCTTCTTTGTATCTAGTTCCAGCTGCTTATCCTTAAGGAGCTTTTCTTTTTCAGCCTTAAGTCCTTCCATTGTGGCTAGGGTTGCTTTCTGCTGCTGCTTAAGCTCGTCGAGTTGTTTTTGGGCTGATTTCAACTCTGTCTCTTTTGTAGTAATCGTTCCTTGGTTAGCTTGTAAGGCTTTTTCTTGCTCAGCTATTTTGGCTTGCAATTCTGCTACCTTAGGAGAGCCGCTCTTTTTGAGTTCCTCAATTTGTGCAGTAAGGGTGTTTATCTCCTCTCCCCTTTTGGAGAGTTCTATTGTTTTCTCATTCAATTCTTTCGCGAGGTCCGCATAACTAGTTTTTAACGGTTCTAGTTCCTTGTTCAGATCTTCTATTGTTTTATCTTTTTCAGCTGATACATCCTCAGCAGCTTGCTTTCCTGCAAGAGCTGAATAGATAGCCATAGCGCTTAATTGTCCCGCAACTGGGATGGCCTTTAAGATACCCATTGCAACCATCTTTACACAGTCTGCTGCTTGCTGGAGAGATTCATTCAGACGATCAAGCGAGCGAATTTTTGTCCCTTGTGTGACAAAAGGAGACCACATACGCATTTTGTAAAACGCAGCTGCAGCAAGATCCGCTACGGCTCCAGCAGTTCCAGCTATAGCTTCAATACTACCTGAAATCGAGCTAGGACCAGGAAGGGGAAAGTAACGAGAGGGAAAGTAAGTCCAGGATCTAAAGAATTTCTCAACGGCCTGTAAGCTTTTCCCTACAAATTGTAAATAAGGTGCGCCGGAAATATCACGTATCACACTAACGTTATTCATGAAAGAGCCTCCTTTTCCAAATTAATCTATGAAACACTCTTGCTGTGATTTTTTTAAAAGCACACAACTAAGAGTGCATCTCTATAAAAAATACCCAAACTCCCCTACATAATAGAGGATTCACACACATGCTTGGGTGAACATACAAATAAGAAACCAGATATTTTAGGGATCGTACAGGAATAACTTTTGCAGTTATAAATGAGAAAAACGGCTCAGATCTTTACGATTTTTCCCACAAGATCTGTAAAAGTTATTCCTGCACGATCCCTTAGCACAGATAACGAAACAGAGATTACATTTTCCTAAGAATGATCTCAAGCAACAATTGAATTTGCTAGTAGAGCGTTTCAGTATTTTCCTTAGGAAAAATTCTGAACCGGTCTACTAGAGATTGATGAGCATATGGTTGGGACTTTTGAGGGGTCGCTCGGACGTCCATTTCATGCCATGAACAACCACTCTGAGCGGCTCGAGAGACGAGATAAGCTCAAGCAGTTTTCGATCTTGCACCTCTTCTTCAAAGCATGCGATAACACGCCGGTCTGGGTGCTCTCTTGCTATGGCCGAGAGTTTGACAAGCTTGTCTGGAGAAAAAGCACCTTCCGGGATTTTGATCATGAGCAGTTTTTCAAAATGAAGGGCTTCAAGCATAGTTCCAAGCGTTTCTGCATTCCATATTTTTTCAGAACGATACGCATCGAAAAGATGGGCAGCCACATCCTTTAAAGAAATACAAGCGCACCCTACCACCTCCACACAACATGCTGCGGCAATATTGGCCAATTGCACGGCTTCTTGGAGCGGAAGTTTTGAGGCAAGGGCTGCGCTCAACATAGCCAGAACAGTATCCCCTGCCCCTGTGCCATCGCGCACCTCTTTTCTGATAACTGGATAATGCTCTGACTGTCCTGATGGGTAAAAGAGAGAAATGCCAGCCTCAGAACGTGTGACCATGAGCACATTCATGGGCACTTTGTTCAATAACTCAAAGGCTGCTTTTTCTAAGGTTGATTGATGAGGCGCAGCACGCATGGTCTCAGATTCATTTGGCTTCAGAACAGTGCATCCGGCGTATTTTTGAAAATCTGTAGCTTTGGGATCGACGATGCAAGGGATGCCGAGTGTGGTTGCTTGATCAATAACAGCCCGCAAAATAGAATCTGACAAAAACCCTTTGGCATAGTCTGAAATTGCGATCAAATCCACGCCTTGTGTAAGTGCAGGCAGGCTGGAGATGATCTTGCGCTCAATCTCATCAGAAAGCGGTGTGCTTTTTTCCCTATCTACTCTGAGAAGCTGTTGTGAACCAGCAATAAGGCGCATCTTTGTCGGGGTAGGAAATCCTTTTTCTTCAAGTACTCCTGAAGTATCAACTCCATCAGAGGCAAGTAACGACAGAAGCATACTTCCGCCAGCATCATCTCCCACACGGCCAACAAGGCGCACACGCATGCCAAGTGTGATAAGGTTGAGAGCGACATTTCCTGCTCCGCCCGCTTTTGTCTCCTCTTTATTTACGAGAAGCACTGGAACAGGCGCCTCTGGAGAAATCCGTTTTGTCGCGCCAAAAGTGTATTTATCCAATAGCAGGTCGCCAACAACCAAAATGGTCTTGGGAGTGATCTTATTGAGGGCCTTTGTCAAGGCTACCATCTTTTTTCTCCTATAAGATGGTTCGTCACATAGTCTGTAACAGAATCTTCAAGTGAATGACGCGGAATTTTTCGCTTTAAAAACTTCTCAGTTTTTGTTGTATCAGCCTGGGTGAAATTTTGGTATTTACCAGCAAGATCGCTTGGCATATCAATATATTCGATCTTTTCCGGTTTTTTTAGTGCTTTAAATACAGCCCGAGCAAGCCGGTTCCATGAAACAGCTTGACCTGTCCCAACGTTGAAAATACCAGTACTATCCCCTTCCAAAAAGTCACAGGTAACTTCAGCAGCATCTTTTACATAGATAAAGTCTCTTGCTTGTTCTCCATCTGCATATTCTTTACAATTGGAACGAAAAAGCTGAATTTTCCCTTTGTCCAACACTTCTGGAACCATTCTTACAATAGCTGACGCCATGCGCTCTTTATGCCACTCGTTTGGCCCAAACACATTAAAGTACTTTAACCCTGCAACTTTAGTTAAAAGACCCTCTTGCTTAAGCCAAAGGTCGAACATATGTTTTGAATATCCATACATATTGAGCGGTTTAAGCGTCTCAAGAAGTGCGTGATCGTCTAGAAATCCATCATTGCCATCCCCATACGTAGCTGCGCTCGAAGCATAGACAAAGCGAAGGGATCGGGATACGGCAAATTCAGCAAGGATGCGCGAAAATCTGTAATTATTTTCCAGAAGGTAGTTTGCGTCTTTTTCTACTGTATTGGAACATGCTCCCAAATGAACTATGGAATCGACTTCAACATAGTGATTCTCAAGCCACGGAAAGAGCATACTTTTGTACAGTACATCACAATACTGCTTTTGGATAAGATTGCGCCATTTTGGACCAGTGCCTAAGTCATCCACGATCACAATTTTTGTGTGACCCCGTTTATTAAGCTCTTTCACAACAGAAGAGCCGATAAAACCAGCTCCACCTGTTACCAGAATATACTTTTTATCGACCAACCCCATACATCCCTTCTCACAAAGAATGAAGGAAATTCCTCCTTCGTCGGAATTTTCTTCATTTAAGGTGTATCCTATATATACACATACCCCGACAAAGGAGAGGTATGTGTTTACCCGACTATTCTTCTTGCTGAGCAATAATCTTTAAGGTGATAGATGCGGTAACGCCCTCTTTGAACTTAAGGGCTATCTCAAACACTCCAATCTCTTTATATGGATGCTTGATCTGAACTGTTTTTTTATCCAGAGCAATCCCAGTTTTAGTTTGCAAGTGGTGGACAATATCAAGGGCAGAGACGCTTCCATAAAGGTGCCCTTCTTGATCCACCTTTACAGTTATTTCCAGGGTCTCACCATTTACCTTTGAAGCAAGCTCCAGAGATTCGATTTTTTCAATTTCAGCTTGCTTCATCCGCTCTTCTTTCAAACGAGTTTGTCGTCTGAGTGCGGATTTATTAGCCACGAGAGCAAGTCCCTGTGGAATAAGATAGTTATAGGCATAGCCTGGTTTTACTGAAGCTACTTCCCCTTTGCGCCCTACACTTTCAACGTCTTCGAGCAGCAGAATTTTTTGTGCCATTGTATATACTCTCTCCTCTTTATACCGACGCTACAAATGGTAGTAAGGCAACATGTCGTGCAAGCTTTACTGCATGAGCAAGTTGGCGCTGATACTGCGCAGATACTCCGGTAATCCTGCGAGGTAAAATCTTGCCTCTCTCGGTGATAAACTGAGAAAGGGTTTCAATATCTTTATAGTCAATATGACCGAAATTTACTTCGGTAAATGGACATCTTTTTTTCTTTCGGGATCTTCCTTCAGAAGGTTCCGTAAACTTTCTACGCATTGGTTTGAACATGAAAAATACTCCTTCACTCTACATCTCTGGCAGTGCTTTAAACTTCAACTCTTCCATGACGGTATCTGTCCGAATCATCAAAAACCGAAGAAGATTTTCATTTCGTCGATACTCTTCCCACATCTCATTAATATGGTTGGGATCAATTGTGAAGTAAACAAGGTAGTAATACCCATCCCGCTGGCGATCGATCTCATATGCCAGCCTTCGCCTCCCCTGCTCATGGATTTTTTTGATCTGTCCCCCTCGAGCAGTAATGCGTTCCTTAATACCCTCGAAAGCTTTGCCTCTCGCATCCTCACTCAGGTGCGCGCTCAGGACATACATCCCTTCGTATAACCTTTCTTGTTGTTTCTCCATTTCCTTATACCTCGGAAAATTTATTCTTCCACTAACCACGCTTTTATTTTGTCGATTGAATGCTGGACAAGAAGAGGAAGCTCCTCTATCTCTTCAGCACTGAACCGATCTAAAACATACTCTGCAACGTCTCCTGCTCCAGGATGACCAACGCCAATTCTCAATTGAGAAAACTCTTTTGCCTGAAGATGGGCTTGTAAACTCCGGACACCGTTGTGCCCTCGAGTACCACCAGTTGCCACATTCTTTGCTTCGCCCCATTTAGTCTCGATATCGTCAAACGCCACCAGTAGGTTTTGCACATCTACATTTAGAAATCGTAAAAGCCTTTCTCCTGCTCGCCCACTCTCATTCATAAAGGTCGTAGGATACGCCAAAAAAAATTGGCCCTTAGCATCTTCACCCTTGGCAATGTAAGCCAAGCATCCGCGTTCTGAATGGAACTTGAGAGCACAAGTGTCAGCATATGCTTTCACAACCTTCATCCCAATACTGTGCCTCGTCCACTCATACTCTTTTCCAGGATTACCAAGACCAATCACAAGCCGGTTCAAGACTTCCTCATGCATTAAATTTCGCAAGCGTTACAACAACTTTATCCATGGAATCTAAACAAGTCGCACCAGCAGGAAATACAAGATCGCTCACTCTTCTAGTTTGAGCAATATTGAGATCTTTCACATCTACCTGAAAGTGGGAAGGGATGTTTTTTGGCAAACATCTGACTCTCACATGGCGCATAACATACTGGAGAAAGCCTCCCAGTTTTACACCAATACAGTCCACAGTATTTGTCAATTCTATTGGCACCTTTACTTCCACAGGAATTTTCTCATCTAGCTCCATGAAATCTATATGCAGAATCTCATACGAAGTTGGCTTATACTGCACTTCACGAGCTATTACAGAAAGAACCTTGCCAGTCTCCATTTTCAGCGAAAAAACAGTTGTCGGCAGAAAGCCAGGACGAATACTTCGCATTGCAGCATCTATCTCTTCTTTAGGAGTCATGCCCATTTCTGCATTTTTCCCTTTTGAGTAGACTACAAATGGAATAAAACTTTCACGTCGAAGACGTTTAACATCACCTTTTTTCTGGCTTTCACGCGCTTTACAAGTAAGGGTGATCATGCATCCTCCAATCAAAATTAAATTGGTTGTTACCACTTCAAGCATGCATCACAAAAATGTAACCGTGGGATTCAACGTCAGGCAAGCAACCTGAGGTGTATAAGAAGTCCTTCCCATGGTTATAAGCTAAGTGAATAGCGAGAAGGGTAAAATTTTTCTCCGGACATTAAACCAGACGAATTTCATTTTCGTCTAGTGCTTTCTCAAGAAAATTGGGGTGGAAGGATTCGAACCTCCGCATGGTGGTACCAAAAACCACTGCCTTACCGCTTGGCGACACCCCAGGGCGGAGCAATAGTATCGAACGTCCTGTTTTTTGCACAAGTATCATGTTAGAGATGCTTTTTTGAGGATAGAGAGGAGTCGATTTTTCCCTCAAGAACTGTACAAATCATTTCTGTTCAATCCCTAAAACCACCTGCACTGTCTTATCAGTTGCTCCACGGAGCGAGTCAGCCCATGTCTTGGCCTTGAGGGCGCATTCAGAATGCACTTCCTCATTACGCAAAAGCTCGCCTATGACGATACGCACGTCATTATATCCAATTTGGATAACGGCCATATTTTTCAGAGCAGATTCAAAAAGGGTCCTTTGCGAATGCATGTAGGGGCCTACAATTGTGGGAACACCAAATATTGCGGACTCAAAGATGTTATGCCCGCCAATTCTTTCGCTAAAACTGCCGCACACAACCGCTACAGTTGCTATTTGGTAAAGAGAGGTGAGGACTCCAAGTTCATCTACTACAAGAATTCGCCACTCTTTTTTTCCTGAGGAAAGAAGTTCTACAGGATCAGGGGCCGCTTTTCGTTGCAAGATTTCGCACACTTCACAAGCCCGCCCCGGATGGCGCGGCACAACGATTATTTTTAATGCAGGGTCAGTTTTCAAAAGCGGACCAAGTGTCGTTATAATTTTTTCCTCTTCTGGATAGTGTGTAGAACCTAATACAACAACATGATCGGATTCTTGGATGCAAAGCTTGCTTCGTAATTTATCCAGCTCTTCCTGGGAAAGAGCCCGGGGGGGAGTATCAGTTTTAGTATTGCCTGTGACATGGATTCGCTCAGGACGAATCTTTAGGTACTCCCAGCGCTTCTTCATGTGGACATTCTGCACACAAAAATGGTCTATATCTTTATACAACCATGTTCCAACACTAGGAAACTTTTGAAACCAGGAAAACGTGCGATCAGACATTTTACCATTAATCAGTACAATTTGCGCTTTTCTTTGCTTCATTTCTTCCAAAAAGACAGGCCAAACATCTCCTTCGGACAATAAGACAAGCGAGGGTGAAATATCTCCCAAGATTTTTTTTACGCAATAGGGAAAATCAAAAGGAAACTTTACATGGACTGCTCTAGGCACCATCTTTTTTGCCGTCTCAAAACCTGTTTCAGTTACAGTGGAAAGGATAATCTGCACATTCTCCTTTTGTCGAAAAAGCTCTGAAAGTATTGGAGAAATCGCAACTACTTCCCCTACTGAAACAGCATGCGCCCATATAACAGGGCCGGTCTTTTCAAGGTGAATTTCCTGAGGAAAGAGATGCTCAAAAAGAGAACGGATACTTTTTCCCTGAACCGCTCTTTTACATAAAAGGTAAGGAAAATAGAAGCAAAAGACACAGAAGTAAAGAGCTCTATAGAGTACGTGTTTAGTCATGCGCTATGCCTCATTCTTTGCTGCAAAAATTCCTTTGTTGCATACAGAATCTTTCCTCTGCCTATGGTCGCAATAACAGTCTCCCCTTGCCAAAAAACACAGTCTGCATCTAATCCTAAAGCTATTTTTCCCTTTTTATGGCCTATCTTCAAAACCTCTGCTGGCCGTTCAGAAGCAGCTTGTACGGCAAAGGCAAAACTACACCCTGTCGCCTTTTGAAAGGAGCGGACCATCTGATCAAGTCCAACTAAAGTTCCCGCAAGCTTGTCTTCTGCTAAACAGTAGAGAGCATATCCTCTGACCCTGACTTTTTCACCCAAAAATTCCCCTTCTGTCGTTTTTGCCCCCAAAAATGAACTGGCATCAGAAATGAGAACTATTCCTTCAGGGTAACATTTATAACACATTCTGATTGTTTCATCCGACAAGTGTACTCCATCTGCTATGATGGAAAAAGGAAGAAGTTTATTTCCCAAAACTTCTCCAATGATACCTGGCCTTCGATGGTGAAATGAGGGCATGCCATTAAATAGGTGTGTAACAAAGCTGGCTCCATAGTTCTTAGCTGCACGGGCTACATCTCCCCCTGCACTAGTGTGTCCTATGCTTGGTATAATTCCATATTCTTTAAGGAGCGGGAAGATATATTTCGCACATGTAATCTCAGGAGCCAAGGTCATAGCAACAACTGCGCCAGAGGAAAAAATTTCCCGCCAGAAAGGCTCATCAAGGCTCTTTAAAAGCCTAACATCCTTATGAACGCCTCGTACCACTGGGTTGAGAAAAGGGCCTTCCAAGTGCCAGCCGATAGGTTCTGCCCCTTCTATGCGCTTAGACCGTTCGAGGAAATCTAGCATCCATGTTTTCTTATACTTTTCTTTTGGCAAGGAACCCAGTGTCGGTAAAAATGATGTGACTCCAAACGAAGGGAGGTTTTTTTGTGCAGAAAAAAGAGCTTCCGCATCATCGCAAAACTCCTTCCCGCCATATCCATAAAGCTGAAAATCAATAAGGCCAGGGCTTAAAATGAGACCAGTCGCATCGATTGATGTAGAAGCTTTTGCTACGGCAGGCGCAAAAGTATTGTTAGAGATAAAAACATCTCTTTTTTGGATTTCTCCTGAGGAAGCAACATGTGCTCCTGTGATACTTATTGTCATATTCGTCTCATTTGACGGACAGTTTTTATCACAAGTGTTACCGCTTGATCAACTTCTTCTTCAGTTGAGTTTTTCCCAAAGCTAAATCGCACAGAGGCCTTTGCTCTCACTTGAGGATATCCCATCTCTAAAAGAATACGGGAAGGCTCAAGTGCGCCAGCTGAACAGGCGGCGCCATGACTGGCAGAAACTCCTGCTAGATCAAGCTGGATAAGCAGCTCTTCCCCATTGATGTCCGAAAATGAAAGATTGGATGTATTGGAAATTCTGGGGGCTTCTCCATTGACATATACTCCGGAGAGCTCTTCCATAAACCGCTTTTCAAACCTGTCCCGGCAGTGCGCCATGCGAGGCTGCGCATCTTTTAATTCGCTTGCTGCAAGCTCGACAGCAATGGAAGTAGCATAGATACCTGCAACGTTCTCTGACCCTGATCTTCTGCCTGACTCCTGGCCTCCTCCATGAAGAAGCGGTGGCACCAAAAGTCCATTTTGAATGATGGCAAACCCTACTCCACTTGGCCCATGAACCTTATATCCGCTAAAACAGGCGGCTGACATCCCATCAAAAAAAGTAAATGGGGCTTTGCCAAAATGGGCTACAGCATCAACGATGAAGGGTATTTTATAGTGGCTTGCCAGTTCGCTTATTCGTGCAATATCTGTCATCACCCCGGTTTCATTATTGACTGACATGAGCGCGATGGCTTTGGTTTTCTCATTAATTGCAGCTTCAACTTGCTCGATCTTCGGAGCGCCATATGCCCCAACATTAAGATAGGTGACATGCCTCCCCTGTCTTTCTAAAAACTTGCACGTCTCCCACACAGCCGCATGCTCGACGCCGCTTGTTAAGATATGCGCTCCTAATCCGCCGGAAAGGCCGCAAATTAATGTATTCAGAGCTTCTGTAGCGCAGGAGAAAAAAACAACTTGCCCTGAGGAAACGCCAAAAACCTTAGCAATTCTGCTTCTTGCCCCAGCAAGCATGGATTTTGATGCCTGTCCTTCAAAATGGATGCTTCCAGGATTGGCCCAACCCTCTTTTAAGGCCTTATGATATGCCTCTTCAACTCGAGGGTCGAGTGGGGTAGCAGCATTGTGATCAAGATATATTCTTCGCATCTTCTCCCCTAAAAAATCACAACGGGCATACCTCTACAAGCACGACTGTGACATTATCAGCACCGCCATTTTCCTTGGCAGCAGAGATGAGCGTTCGCACCCTCTCCCCAACGGTGAGAGGCATGCAGAGTATCTTTTCTATCTCATCCTGTTCGAGCATATCAGAAAGCCCATCAGAACAAATAAGAAAAAGATCTTTAGGAGACACATCCATAATTTGTATGGTTGCTTCCACTCGCGGCGTGGTGCCCAGTGCTCTCGTCAGAACGCCTTTGCGCGGCATGTTTTCTGGTTCTTGATCGACAAAAAAACCTTTGGTCCAGCAGTGGTCTTTGGTAAGTTGTTCCAGGGTATTGTTGCGCAATCGATAGATACGAGAATCGCCCACGTGGGCAACAGCTGCTACGTGATCATGGAAAGAAAGAGAACAGAATGTTGTGCCCATCCCTCGAAGCAGCTCATGGCTAAAGGACAACTGAAAAAGATAGGAATTTGTTTGAGCAAAGCAGGCTTTTAAGCAGTCTTCAATTTGATCTTCAAGCTTCTTTGGCTCTTCATTTTGCGCTAGACTTCCACCATGTTCTTTTTTCCATGCTGAAAATATGGCAAAGAAGCATTCTATGGATTCACGAGCGGCCACCTCGCCTGCCTGGTGACCTCCTAGTCCATCCGCTAGAAGAAAAATCTGCTTTTCCAAACTTGTAAGCCACGAGTCTTCATTATTGACTCTGACTAAACCAATATCGGAAGCGCCATGAGCCTGAAGCTTAAACGGCATGTACACACCATTGAGAGTTCATTCTCATTTCATGAATATCGCCAACGAGATTGCATTAAATGCAGCATGCATTCCCATAGATGACACCACACTATTTTCCTTCACACGAAGTCGGGAAAGGAAAAGAGAGAACATAAAAAGGCCAACTATGATCTCAAAATTGCTGGTCTTTTGCAAGGGGGAATAATGGAAAATTGAAAATATAAATGAGGTCCCCAGGATGGTCAAGGCAGGATGCAAAACCCCGCTCAAAAATCCCTGAAGAAATCCGCGGAACAAGATCTCTTCAACATAAGGAACGAGGAAGACGACCGTCAAAAAGAGCACCCAGAAAAGTATGGAGGAGCGATCAATATAAGACACAAAGGTTAAGGCAACTTGAGGGGTCGGAGGTTGGTGGGAATAGTATGAGGTAATAAAACTGACAATCGACGCAGTAATCGCAATCAGAGGATAAAAAAGGGCTCCGTAAAAAGCGCCTTTCACCCATTTTTTCCACCCGGTTTGCTGCCCCACTGTAACTGAAACATATTCAGGGGGAAGGCGAGAAATCAGGAACTTTAAACCTAAAGCTGTAATCAAAAGACCAATAATTTCTTCTACTGCAGACCACTCATGTGTTCCTAGAGAGCGAAATAACCAACCAAAAGCGCGTTCGAATCCTGCGACAAAAAAATGAGCTAGAAACAAGGATGCGATATAGATCCCGAATGCTGCCGAAAGACTTAGTGCAGTACCAAAAAGCTGTTTGAATGAGAAAGGAAAAGACCCTTGGGGATCGGAAAAATGGAACCACCCCTGCTTCACAGCAGTATATATGGCTGCCAAAACCCAAATAACAAGCCCTAAAGCTATCCACGGTGGAGAAAGTCCCAAGAAAGAACCTCCAAAAAAAAACCGGAGAGTACTTACAACACGCAAAGGTTCTCTTAAGGATGCTACCTTCCGGTCCTGACCTGGTTCAAGTCTTTGCGTTCTGCAAGCTCCCCGGCAAAGAATTATGGTACAAAATGGAATGTGTTATATGCTAGCACTACTTTACGAGTACTTTGGTTGACAAATATTGATAGAAGGGCGAAAACGGGGAAAAAAACAGGAGCAAGTTATGTTTCGTGCACGAATTGTCATTGCATTCATGATGTTGGGAGGAACAGGGTCTCTCTTATCAGGGCAAATTCCAGCTGGTTTTCTTCTGGAAAGCCATACAGAAACTCTCACTCCTAAAGACCATACAAAATTCTCCTCGTGGATTCTCAGTCAAGACCCATCTGCAGCAAAAAAAGCTCTTTTGACCTCCACAATCACCTCAACATATTATCCCTTTACTCCAACCATCACCTGGTATAAAGCCTCTATGGATCAATCAAATTTCGGGAAGCTTCTGTCTAAGACTTTTTCTCCATCTACAACCAACATAATCGCTGCGTCTGGAAATTACGACTATACGCCTGACGGTGCATTTTGGATTGATTTCGCAAATGCCAAGCATTTTGGCGGTGGCTTTCGCTCCCACGGTAACGTACAAGAAGAGCGTATGTTTGATGAGTTCCCACAGCTTCCGGATCTAGCATATGTTTTGCGCAACAATACTACTATTGTACCAGTCACAAAACAGGGAGCCGCACAACCGTTCATGGTTGTATCTGCGGAGCGAAAATTTGACGTATCAAACGTGCCTTATGGAAGCGCTCTCGACTCTGCCTCCCCACACACAGTGGAAAAATCGGTTGTACGCTTCAATGCTCCTTTTAAAAAGGCAAATATCATCGGCATAGCGGCCAAGGACTACAGCAAGACGCACAATGCTCGCTATTCCATGACTGATCTTACCTATCATTTACAAGCAGCTTTGTTAGGTGACCTGGCTGCTCTGCAGTATAACAGAAGCAAGAGCGTCCTTCTTCACACGGGCAAATGGGGCTCTGGCGCCTTTAAGAACAGCGTGGAGATGATAACAGCACTCCAAATCCTTGCCGCCGAGATAGCTTTCTCCGGAACCACAGTCCATACATCTCTTTATTTCCACGGGATCGACAGCTCTCTTCTTTCTTCGCTGCAACAAGAGATCGTCCATCTTCTCCAAACAAAAAACACACCCAATGCAATTCTTAAAATCCTGCTAGAGAAACAAAACCATGATCCAGCTTGGCGGCCTCAAGGGTAAAAAGAGAAAAAGAGCCGCAATAACATTAATGGAAATGCAACTGAGTAGTGGCAATTAAACTTTTACGCAAGAGCTTAACCCAGGTTTAACGATGGGGTGACGAATAAATGAATGCAAATTGTTGAGTATGTTCAACTTGTAGTGACGAGTCTAGACTTTGATCAGTCAGATTCGTCGCTACAAGTTGAAAAGACTCAACAAGGTGCGTTCAGAATTCGTCACTACATCGTTAAACTTGGGTTAACTAAATAATCTAGATTTTTTCTTGTTCTAGAGTCTGTCTACAGGTGGAATAAAATCTCCTGAGCGCTTGTTCTGCCTGGATGCCTTGTGCTTCAGCCTTCAGGACAAGCTCGGCGAGCTGCGCCCCAAGGACCTCTTCAGAATTTTTTTGGTGTTGCGCATGCTTGACGCATGTTTCAAGGTGGCGAAGAACTTCAGGATGCTTTTTTGTTTTAACGAGCAATTTCTGCATCATGGCAAGGCCGGGAAGCGAGGCGGGAACGCCTTCAAAGTGGCTTTTTCTGCGCACATGAGTTGGTTCTTTCTTCTTGAGCTCTTCCCACTGCTCTTTGACCTGCTCGGATGTGAGATTGGTAGCATCTTTAAAAATATGCGGATGGCGGCGTATGAGCTTTTCTCTCCCCTTCTTGAACGGCTCCTCCCAATCAAAACGTCCTTCTTTCTGCGCCGCCTTTGCAAAAAAGATGGCTCCCACAAAAAGGTCTCCAAGCTCATCTGCAAGATGTTCTGCGTCTTCATCGCGAACTGAATCGATAGTCTCGCACACCTCCTCCAAGAGCATGGGGCTGAGCGTAAAAGTAGTCTGCTCTCTATCCCATGGGCATCCATCATCAGCAAGCAATCGATCAATAACTGCGATAAGATCTCGAAACGCATTTGCCTGGGTCATATTCCTTCTCTCCTATACTGAGGAAAGAAGGTACCAGATTTTTGTTATAGCTCACAAAGCAAAACTCATCTTTACTGTACAGAAATAACTTTTACAGTTGTAGAGAACTGTAAAAGTTATTCCTGCACGATCCTTTACTCATGACATGAGATTTATTTTCTGCGATGAGTTTTTGCCGCATCTCATTATATTGCGC